>CAMNBS010000063.1 GCA_946533175.1 uncultured Clostridia bacterium | reverse complement strand
ATCTATCTGTTGCATCTTGCCATGTTGGTAATAAATAAAATTCTTTTTTTAATTTATCTTTAGATAATTTAGAATTCATTGGTCTTTTAGCTTGTTTTATCTCATTTATTTTTAGATATTCTTCAGTTGTAACAGGATGAATTTTCGTTTTCTTCTTAGCCTTTTTCATAATATATTTAGCAAAATCAGCCCAAGAAGTATATCCTTCATTATTAACATGATATGTTCCATATTTATCAGTATAAGCCATTTCAACTAGAAGCTTCGCTAAATCTACAGTATAGGTTGGTGAACCAATTTGATCATTTACTACATTTAGATTTTCATGATTTTGAGATAATTTTAACATTGTTTTAATAAAATTATTTCCATTAATTCCAAAAACCCATGATATTCGAGTAATAAAATGTTTTTTATTATGTCTTATTTCTTCTTCTCCTAGATATTTACTCATACCATATACACTTTGGGGATTAGGAAAATCTTTTTCAGTATAATAGCCTTCTTTTTCCCCATCAAAAACATAATCAGTTGACATATAAATTATTTTAGCTTTAACCATTATGGATGCTTCAGTTATATTTTTACATCCTAAGACATTAACATCATAAACTTTTTCTTTATTATCTTCCGCTTTATCAACCGAAGTATATGCAGCACAATGAAAAATAACATCGGGTTTATACTCCGTAATAATCCTAATTACTTCATCATGATTAGTAATATCCATTTCATCAATATCAAGAGCTAAAACATTTTTTTCACCACGATTATTTAATTCTCTTTTAATATCATATCCTAATTGACCACGATAACCAGTAATTAAAAATTTCTTAGCTTTTCTTCTAAAAGATAATTTCTTTATGGATAATGAATCTCTATTTTTATCTTTATCAGAAAGAATTGGTTCTTTTATATCATACTTTTTAAATATTTCCTCCCAATTAATCTTCAATTCTTGATCATTCCAAAGAATTCCATCTTCCATTCGAGGATTATAAAGATTATCAACATAATACTCAAATAATGTATCATCCATTAGTGACACAAAACCATGAGCAAAACCACGAGGAACATATAACATTTTACCATTTGATGGTGATAATTCAAAACTTTCCCATTTACCATATGTTTTGGAATCTCGTCTTAAATCAATAACAATATCCAAAACTTTTCCCCGATGACATCGAACAACCTTAGCTTGACAATAAGGTTCTTTTTGATAGTGAAATCCACGTATGATTCCCTTATTACTTAAAGAATTACTAATTTGATATATTTTATTAAAACCAAGATCTTGTAATTCTTCTTCCGTTATTGATTCAAAATAACCTCGATCATCACCAAAACGATTAGCCTCAAGGATATAACAATCTAAAAGACTAGTTTCTAACTTCTTCATTTATTCTTTCCTTTTCTACTTCTTTAAGCAAATACTCACCATAACTATTCTTTTTCATAATATTACCTCTTATAGCTAATTCATGAATATCTATCCATCTATTACGGTAAGCTATCATCTCTGGACAACAAATAACTGAATCTTTATTATTTTCAAGGGTTCTAATCATATTTGATGCTTCCAAAAGTGATGAAAAAGTTCCGGTATCAAACCAGGTATAACCATCACCTAATAAAATAGATTTCAAATTGTTTTTTTGTAGATATAGATCATTTAAACTGGTTATTTCAAGTTCTCCGCGATCTGATGGTTTTACTTTTTTAGCAAGTTTACTAACTCCTTTAGGATAAAAATATAAACCTGTTATAGCATAATCACTTTTAGGATTGATTGGTTTTTCTTCAACAGATAAAACATTACCTATTTCATCAATTTCCATAATCCCAAATCTTTCTGGATCATGAACTTTGTATCCAAAAATAGTTGCATAACCATTAAGAGCATTTTCTTTGGCTCTTAATAATTCTTTTTCTAAATTATTTCCATAATAAATATTATCACCAAGAATCATAGCACAAGCATTGTTGCCAATAAACTCTTCCCCTAAAATAAAAGCTTGCGCTAAGCCATCAGGAGATGGTTGAATAATATATGATAAATTAATTCCTAATTCACTTCCATCTTTTAATAACCTTTTAAAAGCTGGCTGATCTTCCTTAGTAGTAATAATTAAAATATCTCTAATTCCTGCTTCCATTAATACACTTAATGGGTAATAAATCATTGGCTTATCATATATTGGTAATAATTGTTTACTTGTTGCTTCAGTGATAGGATAAAGTCTAGTTCCTGAACCACCTGCCAAGATAATTCCTTTGATATTATCTTTTTTCTTTTTACTAGGACCAATCATAAATTCTTCTAAGTCAATACCATATATTTTAGAAAAACTTACTAGTTCTAAAGCACTAATCTTTCTCTTACCATTTTCAATTCTTAAAATAGCATCACGACCTAAATCTAATTTTTTAGCCACATCTTCTTGAGTTAATTTCAAACTTTCCCTAACTCTTTTTAAATACTTTCCGACTTCTTTATCTTGCATACTATACTCCTTCTTATTCATCATACAACATAATGTTGAAAAAATCAACATTATTTTACATAATCTCATTTTGATTATTACTTCTGTTATTGACTATTTTATTTATTCTTTTTAGAATAATTGATTTATTACTAACAGAATTTATCATGTGGATTTTAAATAT
>CAMNBS010000062.1 GCA_946533175.1 uncultured Clostridia bacterium | reverse complement strand
AATTCATCATAAAACAATTTCATCTTGAAAATAATTTTTAAATCTATTATACACACTTTCCTTTTTAATGCAAGTAAAAAGATCTATGTAAATAGACCTATCCATGAACTTTTCTTTTTCTTATTAAATATGTTATTGAAAAAAATATTATAATAAATGTTAATATCCACCAATAATACTCTTTTAAAACCTTTATAAAATTTAATCTTATTTTTTGATTTAATACAACATCCTCTTGTAATAATAATTCATCATCAAAAAAATATGAAACAGTACCAATTTTTTCACCTTTTTTATTTCGATAAGATAATTTATTTATCCCTTCATATACAATTTTTAAATTATTAATATCATAATCACTTGGCAAATATTTTTGAACATCTGAATTAGCATAAATTTGATAAACATCTATATCACTTAAATTAACAGGTATCTCTTTAATTAAATCACTTTTTTTCACTAATGTTACATTTTGATAATTTAGTCGCATAAATTTTATTAAATTATTTGTATCAATTAAATTATAATAATTATTTCCCTTTTTTTCAGCATGCAAAGTAATTATTAACATTTCATGATTATTGATATCTGAAATAGATGATAAACAGTAACCAGCTTTACTAGTAAACCCTGTTTTACTACCAATAATAGAAGAAGTATCAATTTTAGCATTATTATCATATATTTTTAAGGTTGTATATATAACTAACCCATTTAATAATTGATACTTTTTAGTTTGAAATATTTTTTTAAATAAATTGTTATTTAAAGCATATAGAAGAATTTTTCGCATTTCATCTGCTGTTGAATAATTATTCTTATCATCAAGTCCAACTACATTATTAAAATGAGTATGTATTAATCCCATCTTATCACATAATTCATTCATTTTTTTTACATGATTACTAATGCTACCACTAACTGAAATTGCTAAAGAATTAGCCGCATCCGCTCCACTTGTTACCATAGTTGCATAAAGTAAGTCTTTATATGTAACTTTATCTCCTACCTTTAATCCAGCTACATGAGCATTATCACTAACTTTACTCAGCATATTCCAAGTAATAAATACTTTTTCATCAAAATCTTTAATATTTTCAATCGCTACAATTGTTGTTACTATTTTAGTTAACGAAGCAACTGATACTACTTCATTACTATTAACTTCATATAGTATTTTATTATCTACTAAATCATATATTTCTACAATTTTAGAGTTTGTTTTAGGATATTCTAATGAAAAGCAAAATACTGGTATAAGTAATATTATTCCAAATAATAGTTTCCGTAATTTCATAAATCACCTATATATTAAAAAGAAAATTATAATATCGTCCAATCGCAATTAAAATAAATAAAGATACATTAATTATAAATAAAATTATTAAATGTTTTTTTCTTTCTTGAAAAATATTCGCTATAAACTCACGAATTAAAGCATTAGTATAGAAATACCATGTTGTCTTGCTTCCCATTCCATCGCAATCAATTCCTTGTTCATTAGCAATGACACCACTACGAAAGACATGATAATTAGTAGTAGAAAAACTAATTTTAGCATTCTTATTTATTCTATCAATTTTATCTTTAGAAAAACGCATATTTTCCATCGTATTTGTCGATTTATCTTCTATTAATATTTGTTTTTCATTAATTCCTCGTTCTAATAAATACTTTTTAATCGCTTGAGCCTCAGCAATAACTTCATCATTTCCTTGACCACCAGATGGAACATAAATAATTTTTTTCTTAGTTATTTCATATTGCTTTTTTCCAAAATCAATTGCTTTATCAACTCGCCCTTTTAATAATGGAGTAAGTGTTCCATCACTTTTTATTTTAGAACCTAAAATTATAACAAAATCTTTATTATATTCCGGAATATGTCGAGCGGCTTTAATATTACAATACAAGGTAGCAATAATTAAAGTATAAAAATATGACAAAGTAGCATTAACACAAATATCAATTGTATACTTAATGAATTGTTTATCAGTTCCAATTAATAATTTAGTAATAACATAATATATAGCTTGACTACCACCAAGACCTAATAAAGCCATTAATCCAATAATAATTCCCAGTAATCTTCTTGGATTAAAACCTTCTTTTTTAATTAATATAATATTGGTAACAACGCTATATAAAGAAAGAATTATAATACATGGTAACACCAATAATGCAAAATAAGAAAAAGATTTTAATGTATTAAGATAAATATCAATGATATTAAATACATCCCAATTACTAATTAACAGCTCTACTTGTCGAATAATATTAACATTAATAAATATTAATAAACCCAAATTCATAATAATACTATACGAATATTTTCTTTCTTTATATTGTTTTTTTAAATAAAAAGTGCACCCTATAGAAATCCTAATTAAATATAAAATTAATATTAATTGAACAGATTTACTAATAATAACATTATCTGTTAAACCATTCTTTAACAAAATAGTAATAGAAAGTACAATAAAGATCAAAGTAATAATTAAATATATAATTCTTCTTTTTTTCATATTTCCTCACTTACATAGTAAGTATAACATAAAAAGGGGTTAAAATTCCTTTAAAAATTCATTAATAATTTTTTAATATTTAGGCTTTTAAAAAAGTTTCTTAAAAAAATCACAACTTGCTTAATTACAAGTTGTGAGATACTCATCTTTCTTTTTTACTTTTTCGT
>CAMNBS010000061.1 GCA_946533175.1 uncultured Clostridia bacterium | reverse complement strand
GAAAGTGATTATGCTGATTTATTTAAAGAAGAAGTTGATAATGCTTTTAAAAATATCAAAATTAGCGAAGAAGAGTTTATACGTAGTAAAAAAATGTGGTTGGTAAGTCTTGTTCGTTCGATTGATCATAGTGATTATATTGTTAATGTGATAGTGCAAAATTTAATTAAAGATAATTATTATTATGACGAATATGAAATATTGAAAAAATTGACATATCAAGAGTTTATTAGTATTATAAAAGAAATTGATTTTAGTAATAAATCCTTTGTCTTAATGTTACCTAAAGATAAAGAGAAGGAGTAAAAATGGAAAGATTACAAAAAATAATTAGCAATAGTGGATATACTTCAAGAAGAAAAGCTGAAGAATTAATTCTTGAAGGACGGGTATTAGTTAATGGGGTTAAAGCGAATATTGGTGATAAAGTAGATAACAATGCAACTATTTTAATTGATGGTGTTGCCATTAACAAAAATGATGGAAATTATGTTTATTATCTTTTAAATAAGCCCCGAGGAGTTATTAGTACAAGTTGCGATGAAAAAGGAAGAAAGACAGTTGTTGATTTAATTGATACTGATAAAAGAATCTATCCTATTGGAAGACTTGATTATGATACTACTGGAGTTCTTCTGTTAACTAATGATGGTAATTTAACTAATTTATTATTACATCCCAAAAATAATGTTGATAAGACTTATTTAGCGAAAATTGAAGGGATAATGTCTATTACAGATCTATATAAATTAAAAGATGGTGTTAAAATAGATAATTATATAGCTAAACCAACTAGAGTTAAAATAAAATCAATAAATAAAAAAAATAATACTACAATGGTTGAAGTTACTGTTCATGAAGGACATAATCATGAAATAAAAGACATGTTTAAAGTAATAGGATATGATGTTATAAAGTTAACAAGACTTTCTTTTGCCTTTCTTACTGTTGGTAAATTAAAAGCTGGTGAGTATCGTCTCTTATCTCTTAAAGAAGTACAAAAACTATATAGTATTGTTAAATAAAGAAAAAAAGATATTTTCTTTAAAAGGTTGAAGAAAAAAAGTTTTTTCGTTATAATATTGGATGTGTGGAGGAAATATGGAAAAAAATAAGCATGAAATAACAATTAAGATTAGTGGAGAAGAATGGGAAAAAGCTCAAAATAAAGCATTTGAAAAAAGAAATAAAAATGCTAAAATTGATGGTTTTAGACCAGGAAAAGCTCCTAAAGATGTTTTTATCAAACATTATGGTAAGGAAAGTTTATATTTTGATGCTGCTGATAATTTGGTAAATGAGGCTTATCAACAAGCTTTAGAAAAAGAAAAATTGGTTCCAGTATGTGAACCTAAAGTAGATATTAAGAATATTGATGAAACAGGTGTTGAATATATTTTTACTATCATTACCAAACCAGAAGTAAAAATAAAAAAATATAAAGATTTAGGTGTTAAACAAGACAAAGTCGAAGTAACCAAAGAAGAAATAGAACATGAAATAAGTCATTTACAAGAAAAATATACTGAACTAGTTAATAAAAATGGTCCAGTAGAAAATGGTAATATAGCGATTATTGACTTTGAAGGCTTTAAAGATGGCGTAGCTTTTGAAGGAGGAAAAGGCGAAAATTATTCCCTTGAAATAGGAAGTCATACTTTCATTCCTGGTTTTGAAGAACAATTAATTGGAATGAAACCTGAAGAAGAAAAAGAGATAAAAGTTACTTTTCCAGAAGATTATGGAAGTGCAGAGTTAAAAGGAGCTCAAGCAACATTTAAAGTTAAAGTACATGAAGTAAAAGAAAAGCAAGTTAGAGAATTGGATGATGAGTTTTTTGAAGATTTACAAATGGAAGGTGTTAACTCTCGTGAAACTTTAGAAGAAGAATTAAAGAAAAATCTTAAAGCTAAGAAAGAGACAGATGCTGAAAATAAATATGTTGATGATCTTTTAGCTAAAATTAGTGAAAATACAGAAGTAGAAATACCTACGGAAATGATTGATGAAGAGATTCATCGCTTGATTCATCGTTTTGAAGAAAGTCTTCGTATGCAAGGGGTATCTCTTGAACTTTATTATGAATTTACTAAAACAACCCATGAAGATTTACATAAACAATTTGAAAACGATGCCAAAAAGAATGTTACTTATCGATTAATTTTAGAGGAACTTGCTAAAATAGAAAAAATAGAAGTTACTTTAGAAGATGGTGAAAAAGAAGCAGATAAATTGGCTGAAAAATATGGTATGACTAAAGAAAATCTATTAAAAGAATTTGGTGGTCTTGACATGATTATGTATGATCTTGAAATACGTCGTGTTTTTGATAAACTTAAAGAATATAATAAATAAACTTTTTAATAATTTTTAACTAAAGGAAAAATTATGAATTTAAGAATATTACTAAGTCAATATATTGAATTATTTATGCTAAAAGTAAAAGAAGAGGCAAAAGTTCAAAAAGATTCTAATTCACTACATTTTTTAGAGTTAGAATTGAATATTGCTTATCAAAATTATATTGATTGTTTATTTAGATCCTCTGAGGAAGATGTTAAAGAATTATATGATTATGTAGAAAGTATCATAGAGAAACTTAATTATGAAATAGATTTATTAACGAAATATCAAGAGGTTATTACTAACTATGATGCTACTCAGATGATGAGTATGAATTATAGTTTGAAATATTTAGTGAGTAAATTGGTAAAATATGAAAATATTCGTGAAGGTCTAAAAAAAACAATTGGAAGTAAAATATATACCAAAAAATAATGGTATTTGTATTAAAATAAATAAGGTTATGAAATTATTTAAGATATGTGAAGAGCATATCTTTTTATATTCTAATTTTTTT
>CAMNBS010000060.1 GCA_946533175.1 uncultured Clostridia bacterium | reverse complement strand
TTCCCTAATGGAAAATATATCTTATCAATGTTATTTTCTAATGCTAAAACAATCTTTTCGCGAAGCCCACCAACTCGAAGAATTTTACCATTTAAGCTTATTTCTCCACTCATTGCAACATTATTTTTTATCTTGATATTTTTTAAAAGACTAAGAAGAGATGTTACAATACTAGTACCCGCACTTGGTCCTTCTTTTTTTATACCGCCATTGGTCAAATGAATAAAGAAATCATTTTGTAAAAAGACTTCAAAAGAAAGATGAAAATCTTTAGCATGACTTTTAATATAAGCCAAAGATAAATTAATTGATTCTTTCATAACCTCCCCTAAAGAACCACTTGCAGTAATCTTCCCATCACCTTGATACATTGTACTTTCTATTTTAATTAATTCTCCTCCCAATGGATGATAAGATAAAATATTCATTACACCAAAATCATTAGGATAATTATCTTCTTGAATATATTTTTCACGTCCTAAAAAATTAACAATATTCTTATTCATATCCAAAGAAATATTTTTTTCTAATTTATTACAAATATACTTACGACACATTTTACGAATCAAACGCTCTAACTCACGAATACCACTTTCTTTAGTATAATGATTAATAATATATGCAATAGATTCATCAGTTAAATTTATTTCACTTTTGGTTAAATGATATTCTAAACGTAATTTTTTTAATAAAGAGTTTTTTACAATAGCACATTTCTCTACCGTTGTATAACTATTTAATTCAATAATTTCTAATCTATCACGTAATTCATAGGGAATTTTATCTAAATAATTGGCAGTTAAAATAAACATTACTTTTGATAGATCAAACTCTTCTTCTACAAAATGATCCACAAATCTTTCATTTTGTTCTTTATCTAATACTTCTAATAAACTACTAGCTGGATCACCCTTAATATCTTTAGTCATTTTATCAATTTCGTCAATAATAAAAACGGGATTATTAACTCCTGCCCGTATTATTCCAGAGATTATTTTTCCAGGAAGAGCACCTACATAAGCTCTTCGATGGCCAGTAATTTCAGCTTCATCACTAATTCCACCAACGGATATTTTAACACATTTTCTTTTTAAAGCTACACTAACAGCTTTGGCAAGTGATGTTTTTCCTATTCCTGGCGGTCCAACTAAGCATATAATAGGATTATTTTTCATTTTAGTATATTTTTTGGTGGCCATAAACTCAATAATACGTTCTTTTACTTCATTTAAACCATAATGACTTTCATCAAGACTCTTTCGAATACTATCTAAATCATTATTTTCCCTCGTTGAAACACTCCAAGGAAGCATTAATAATGTATCAATATAATTTCTTAATATTCCAATTTCCGGAGAGTTACTATTACATAATTTATAACGTTCAAGTTCCTCATTTAATTTTGTTTTAATGCGAATTGGACACTCTAATTCATCAATTTTCTTTTTAAGAAGAAGATCATCACCAATTTCTTCTCCTAGTTCTTTGGTAATTATTTTAAGTTTTTCTCGTAAAAGATATTTTTTTTGTTCTTCTTCTAAATTATGAAATGTAACTTCATCAATCGATTCTTCATACTCTAAAAGAGAAAGTTCATATTGAATATCATCTATTAACCTTTCATAACGCTTTTTACTATCTACTTCATACAAATAATTTTTTCTTTTTTCAAAGGATAAAATCATAAAGGAAACAATAATATCTGTTAATTCCCCTAGTTCATTAATATTTTCAATACGACTAACGATACTATTACCCAAACTTTTTTTCTTTTCAATATATTCATTAAATAAATTTCTTAAAGTTCTCGTTTTAGATAATGACTCAATAGGACTAATAAAAATTGTTTGACAAGCTGTAACATTTGCATTAATAATATCCTCTTCATGATAATCTAAAATAGTACATCTAGTGATTCCCTTTAAAGTTACTTTATAATTGCCATTTGGCATATCTAACTTTAATTTAATTTTAGCAATAACTCCAATTTTAGATAAACTATTGCCTTTCTTTTTTTCAAAAAGAAATAGAACATGACTATTAAAAAATTTCTGTGAAACATCGATTATTTTTTTATTATTTTCATCTTGTATATCAAGTTTTATTTCATCAAAAGGAAACAATACAACATCACTAACAATCAAAACAGGCAAGTTCGTTTTTAACATGGTATTCCTCCTTCGTTTGTAGTTTTTATTATAGTAACCTCCCTACCCAAAAACAACTCATTGACATCCTTTTTTACAAAAGAATTTTAGAGAAAATTTAATACCATTTTTTTACTAAAAAAATTATGTAAATTCATCTTGAAATAATATATTTTTAGTGTTATAATTTCACATTTTTTTATTTAATTTTTCAAGAATATTTATCGATAAAAATAAAACAGTTGCAAAAATAGATAAAATATTTTACAATAACAAATCGAGGTGTTTATTTATGAAAAACGCAGTTTATTATAATTATAGTTGTTTTAAATCTATTTTAATAAAAGATTTACCTATATTATTCACTTCCTATTTTCCATTAGATGTTAATGATACATTAAGACAACTTAAAATCAATACTTTAGAAGATTTATTTATTGCTTACGAAAAAGGCTTTTTCAGTGATAGAAGAAGGTCTATTGATAAAGCTTTAATTGGTCAAGTTGAAATGCTTTTATCATACTATACAGGTACCAGCCTAATTGCCAGTGATATTTTAGATGAAAGAATAAATATTAAAAATGCCAATAATATAGAAAAAAATAATCAAAATATTGCAAATTGGTTATATCAACGAAATATACATGATAAACTAATCAGATTAGGAATTACCACTGAAGAAATTAGTATGCTATATAAATACTGTATATATAATCAAAATGATATTTTAGGTA
>CAMNBS010000059.1 GCA_946533175.1 uncultured Clostridia bacterium | reverse complement strand
TTTCTCTCTATTTATACAAATTATATATCTTATGAACATTATTAGTTGTAGCGATAGATATTTCATCAAGTGAAATATTTTTTAACTTCTTTATATACTGAGCTACTATCTTGATATTCTGAGGATAATTAGTATGCCCACGATATGGTTCTGGAGCAAGATAAGGACTATCTGTTTCTAAAACAATATTATCAAGGGATAATTCATTAACTACCTCTTTTAATTTACTATTTTTAAAAGTTAAAACACCACCTATTCCTAGGTAAAATCCCAATTCAATAAAGAGTTTTGCCATTTCTAAACTACCACTAAAACAATGAATAACACCTCTTGTATGATGTTCTTTTAAAATATCATACACATCTTGAATAGAATCACGTGAATGAATAACAACCGGTAAATCATATCTTTCGGCTAATTCAATTTGTTTAACAAAAAACTCTTTCTGTTTATCTTTGTTCATATCATTATGATAATAATCTAGTCCTATTTCACCAATACCAACTATTTTTTTGTTTGTTTTAATAATTTTTTCTAAATCTTCTAGATCATGATCCGTTAAATCATCTACTTCATCTGGGTGAAAACCAATAGTCATATATATTTCTGGATAGCGATATACTATTTCTAATCCATCTCGTATACTTCTTTTATCACATCCAGAAATAATTAATTTTAAAACATTATTTTTTTTGGCATCAATTAATATACCATCAATGTCATCAGTTAAATTTAAATGACAATGAGTATCAATTAAATAATTATTATTCATGATTTTTATCAATCCTCATAAATAAAGGAGATGGACTAGATAAATGATATTCATTATTTTCTTGAATTTTCTCTTCACTAACATGATTATTTAATTGATTTAGAATTTTTTCACTAGTTTCTGGTAAAAATGGTGATAATAAATTGGCCCCAACACGAATAGCCTCTAATAAATGATAAATAACTGTCTCTAAACGGTCTTTTTTAGTATCATCTTTGGCAAGAGACCAAGGTAATGTTTCATCAATATATTTATTGCTTCTTCTAAAAATTTCAAAAATATGATCTAAAGCATTAATTAAATGAATAGAATCAATATCCTCTTCTAATTTAGATGAAATACTATTAACTAATGTAATCAAATCATTATCAACATCTTCATAAACTTTTTTATTTGTAACATAACCATTAAAATATTTATTTCCCATTGAAATAGTACGATTAACTAGATTACCTAAAACGTTAGCCAAATCTGAATTTATTCTTTCAATCAATAAATCTTCAGTATAATTACCATCTTGATTATAAGGTATTTCATGCAAACAATAATATCTAATAGCATCTGTTCCATATTTTTTACATAAATCATCCGCATAAACGATATTTCCGGTTGATTTACTCATCTTATCATTAGAAAATAATAACCAAGGATGACCAAATATTTGTTTTGGAAGAGGTAAATCAAGAGCCATTAATATAATTGGCCAATAAATGGCATGAAAACGAAAAATATCTTTTCCAATAACCTGTAAATCAGCAGGCCAGTATTTTTTAAAATCTTCACTACTATTATCAACATCATACCCTAAAAAAGTAATATAATTAATTAAGGCATCTATCCAAACATAAACCACATGTTTTGGATCAAAAGGAACTTTAACACCCCAAGAAAAAGTACTACGTGATACACAAAGATCTTGTAATCCTGGTTTAATAAAATTATTAATTATTTCATTTTTACGTGATTCAGGAACTAAAAAATTTGGATGACTTTCAATATAATCAACTAATTTTTGTTCATAATTAGATAGTTTTAAAAAATAAGCTTCTTCTTTGGCATAATTAACTTCTCTTCCACAATCAGGGCATTTGCCATCAATTAATTGACTTTCGGTATAAAAAGATTCACATGGAGTACAATATAATCCACTATATTCACCCTTATATATATCTCCTTGTTCATATAGCTTATTAAATATATGCTCTACTTTTTGACAATGATCTTTATCTGTTGTACGAATAAATCGATCATAACTAATATTCAAAAGATCAAGCATCTTCTTAAATACAACAGATATTTCATCAACATATTGTTGTGGAGATACACCCTTTTCTTTGGCTTTTTCTTCAATTTTAAGTCCATGTTCATCTAAACCTACCTGAAAATAAACATCATATCCTTTTTTTCTTTTATATCGTGCAATCGCATCGGCTAAAACATCTTCATAAACATTACCAATATGACTTTTACCACTAGCATATGGTATTGCTGTTGTAATTGTATACTTTTTCATCGTTTCCCTCCTAAAAAAATAAAAACACGAACAATTTCACATAAGGACGAAATTATCCGTGGTACCACCTTAATTCATAGATATACTATGCACTCAATCTCTTAACGCGAGAATACGTTTTATCTCGAGAACCATACTTCATTACTTTCCATTATCTTATTCCACCAAATTAAGACTCTCTTAAAATATCCAGTAATTACTCATTCCTTCATTGACAAATATGACTAGATTATAACACTATTTTTTCGATTATTCAAGATAATTTTCTAAAAACATTTTGGAAAAAGATAAATATTCTTCATCCCTTTTTTCAAAACTATTATCGTATAAAATTATACTCCCATATAAGTCACCATGAATTATTATAGGACTAATAATATATGATAATTTTTCTATTTCATTAAATAAACAAATTTCACTATCGTGTTTTTTTATTATTTGACGATGATCAATAATATCTTTTACATCATCACTAATTTCGTTATTTTGTAAATCTCTTTTATCTTTATTATATGAAACTAGAACTCTTTCTTTCGACGTAAATAAAACATTTTTATTAAGAAATTTACCAAGATTTTTTATAAATAATGGGATAACTATATCTAAATCTTTCTCTTCATATTTATTCAAAATTATTTTTCCGTCATGAATACTTATTTCCATTTCATCGCTATCACGAATTTTTAAATTCTTGCGAATTTCTTTTGGAATAACAATCCTTCCTAATTCATCAATTCTTCTTGTTATACCACTTTTAATCATTTTTTTCACCTATATTATTGTTTGGCAAAAACAAAAGATTATACTAATTTTTTAAAGTTTTAGCATTCAAATCAAGAAACTTTTGATGACTTTCTAAATAATTATTATACAAAATTATATCCATATTAGAAAAAGCTTCTTTTAATTTCTTCATTAACTTTTCATAATTTCTTTTTTCTAAATAATCTTTTACTCTCTCTTTTTCAAAATCGCTATAATTAACAGCAATATTGTTAATTAATAATAAGATATTTTCATTATATACTTTTTCAATATTCTTAAAAATATCTTCTTGAACATTGTTCAAAATATTTTTATAATCTAATTCATCTATTTTATTTAATTTATCTTTAATAATTGTTTTTCTTTTTACAATTAATTCTTTTATTCTGTTATTTAAAACAGTTTGAAAAGGAAGAATATTTTCTTTA
>CAMNBS010000058.1 GCA_946533175.1 uncultured Clostridia bacterium | reverse complement strand
AATTCAAATATCTTTACGAAATATTTTTATTAGTTTTTATTTCGTGATATTCTTTTTCTGTATTAACATTCCAAATATCTTTTTTATTTCTTATCCCATTAATAATACATTTAGCTGTTTCAATACCAGTTAGCATAGAATGATCCATATTATTATATCGATGTTGACCATTTCTACCAATACAATACAAATTATCTATTTTATCTAAATATTTTATAACTTCAGAGAAATCTTTATATGTTCCAAAATAAGCTGGATATGCCTTAGGAATTTTTATTCTTATCGCTTCTTCTATTTCACAATCATCAATTAAACCAATTTTAATCGCTTCATCTTTGGCATAATTAATAAAGTCATCATCACTCATATTCCAGTATTCATCATTTTCATTTAAAAAATACTCTAAGCCAATTAAAACTTTATTATTAATATCCTCTTTGTTTTTAAATAAATATGGTGACCAATTATTAAAAATTTGTACTCGGCCTAATTTTACATGAGGTTCTTGAATATATATCCATGAATCAGGAACAACTCCATTTAATGTTTTAACCTTGGTATTATTTTTTAATTTAAGTTTATCAACTACCATGCAAACACTAGAAAAATCTCTATATGGTAAATTTATTGCAATATCATAAACATATTTAGGAGCTTTTAGGCCCTTTAAATCTTCAAATAATTCTTTTATTGGCATAGATGATATCAAAACATCAATTTTTTCTTTAATAATTTTATTATTATATTTATATTCAATATCAATAACTTTATCTTTTTTTATATTAATCTTTGAAACATTAGCTTTTAGATATATTTTGCCACCCATCTCTTTAATCTTTTTGGCCATTTCCGCCCACATTTCAATGGTTCCCAATTTAGGATAATAAAAGGTTTCAATTAAAGAAGTCTCTGTATTATCTTTATTTTTTTTCTTAAATTTTTTTCTTATTATATCTTTAATAATTTCTTTAATTGATATTCCTTTTACTCGTTGTTCTCCCCAATCAGATGCTATTTCACTTGGATTAACTCCCCATACTTTATACGTATAATTTTTAAAAAACATATTATATAATTTCTTGCCAAATTTATTGATATATAAATCCTCTAAAGATTTCTCTTTTCTTTTAAATATACACGATTTAAGATAACTTAATCCAACAAAAATAATGTTAATAAACCCCATATTTTTTAAAGTGTTTATACTTAAACTAACAGGATAATCATAGAACTTTTTACCATAATATATTCTAGTTATGCGGTCTTTAATAAGCATTACTTTATCTTGATTTTCTGGATTAGGACCATTTTTCGAATAATCTTTATTTCTTTTTAATTTAATATCGTCATAGGCGGGTTTTCCTTGTAAAGGTAGTATTTCATTCCAGATATTATTTACTTCATCACTTTTACTAAAAAAACGATGAATTCCTGTATCAACAATATATCCATTCATATTTACACTACTAGATATACCGCCCACTCTATCCATTTTTTCTAAAACTATTACTTCGTATTGTTTTGATTTTTTTAATAATTCATAGGCTGCTGTTAAACCAGCTGGTCCTGCTCCTACTATCACTATTTTTTTCATATTATTTCATCTCTTTTAATGCTTTCTTATATGATATTGCATTACCTAAATCATACTGTTTTCCATGGACAATAAAACCAATTATCTCACTCTTTTTAGATGCAATATCAATAGCTTTCGTAAACTCCATTTCTTCGTTTTCACGATGGTTTAGAGCGTCATAAATATTATTATCAATAACTGATATTCCAAAAGTTCCATAATACTTATTAGCTACTTTTAAGTTTTTCGCTACATTAATACTAGGTTTTTCAATTATTTCTTCAATTTCAATTATATCTTTTTTCTTTTTACCTCTTGCTATTCCATAATATGGAAATTCATCTTCTTTTATAGCATGTAAAGATATTATGGGTTTATTAACTTTATCATATAAACCAAGAACTTGTCCTATACAACTTTCTTCTTCACTAGATTCATAGATAGTATCTCCTAATATCATTAAAACAGGTTCATTATTGGCAAAATCACGGGATAAATAAACCGCATGTCCATATCCTAATTGTTTTTCTTGTTCTTTAAAGACAATTTTTTCACCTAGTCTTATTATTTTTAATTCAAATTCTTTCTCTTTGGTATTTAAGGCATTAAAATGTTCGAAAGATAGTGGTTTTTTAAAGAAATCTTTATATATTTCTTCTTCCCCTTTTCCCACTATTAATAATATTTTTTCAATTCCTACATCATCTAAATCTTCAATTAATTTTAAAATTGTTGGTTTTACCATCCCATCATCAACCACAGGTAAAAAGGCTTTTTTTACTGTTCTTGTATAAGGATATATTCTTGTTCCAAAACCTGCGATAGGGATAACAGCTTTTTTTATTTTATAAGTTTTTTTGATATCTAATTTAAATGGTTGTAATTGATAATTATTTTCCAAATAATGCATGATTTTTTCTTGACTTAATTTATCTTTCGCAAGGATTTCAATTGCACCATCACCATTAGAGCCAACACCCTTAGAACCATACGATAATTCTTTAATTACCTCATCATTCATAATTTGATGTAATTTAGGTCCTTCTAAATCTTTACATATTTTTCCCGCGCTATCATCAATTAATTTTTGAGCATCAGACATTACTTTCCCAAATGATTTCAAATCACCTTTATTTAAAGCTTTTAATCCTCTTTCGATAATAATTTTATTATCTTCACATAACATTCTTTTAACTTTCTCTTCCGAAGCATTTTTAGGAAAAGGAAAACACGAATGCAAGGTACTTAAAATATTTTTAGTGTCTTTAACGCCATTAACATCACAAACAACCATATACATATTTTTATTAATATCAACTTGATTAATTACTAAATCATCTTCCTTGAAAATAATATGCGAAACAGATAAACCCTTTGCACATATTTGATCAAGTCTTCCACACATCGATAATGCATAACGCTCTGACTTATAAGCAATTTCCATAATCTCATTATACTCTAATTTTAAATTATAAAGGATATTAAAAGCTTTAACAACCATTACGGATGCAGCAGCCGATGATGATAAACCTTTCTTTATCGGAAGTGTCATATATATTACTTTAATATCTATTCCAGATACCTTATAGTTTTTTTTCATATATAAAGCCACAGAACAAACATATGAAAAGAAATTAGAGCTTTTTGAAATACTAGAAAGTTCTTTTAAATCCATCTTACTAATTTTTATTTTCTTATCTTGATATTCATATATAAAATCATTACTTTTTTTAACTACAGCATAAATTCCTTTGTCAATTCCTGTTGCAATAGTTTCGCCCGGAATAATTGTTGGATTATCCTTCCTATAATCACTAACCCAATCACTAAGTTCTCCAATTATACTAACTCTTCCCGGTACAAATATACCAATTCTTTCATCCATAAAAACTCCTCATAATTAATACTTTATTAACTTACTTATCATATATAGTTTATCAATAACCTATTCATAAAACATTATCTTTACAGAAATATTTACATCTTACTATTACCATATATTATAACAAACTTACTTTCTTTTCTCATACCATCTACAAATATTTAAAACAATAAAAATACTTTGTAAAAAATACACATTAACTAAATAAAAATATCTTATTGCA
>CAMNBS010000057.1 GCA_946533175.1 uncultured Clostridia bacterium | reverse complement strand
AAGTTTCAAATGGGAAAATAGCACATTTCTTACGATTAGGTTGTTTTGAAATATCACTATATGCATTTAATTCTCCAAGTATTTCATTATCATATTCTTTTTCATCTAACATATTATAATAATTATTTATTAATTCATAAGCTTCTTCTTTAGTCTTTCCTATTAATTTTTTAATCATTATACTAGTTGCACTCGTTGTAATCGCACAAGCTTCTCCATCAAAATAAATATCCTCAATAATATCACCGTTAAACTTAACATATAAACTTATATTATCAATACATGAATCACTTTTAGTATTAGCTTCAATAAATGATGAATCATCTATTTTTTTACGATTAACTGGATTTTGATAATTATCTATAATTATTTCTCTTTTTAAATTATTATCCATTATATTATAACCTTAAAAATATCCTTATTTCCTTTCATAACTTCAATAAATTTATCTATTTCTTCTTTATTATTATAAAAATACAAACTAATACGGCAAGTATTCTTAATATTAATTTCATCTTTAACCATTTTGGCACAATGATTACCTGCGCGAACACAAATATGATAATGATTTAAATACTGACTAGTATCTTCTGCAAAAATATTCTTTATATTAAATAATACAATACCCGATTCCGTATTCATATTATATATTTCTACATTATCAATTGTACTTAACTTATCTATTAAATATTCTTTTAATTCTTTTTCATAATGCTCTATATTATCCATTCCTATTTTTTCTAAATAAATAAGAGCTTTGCGAAAAGCTAAAATACCCGATATATTCATTGTACCAGCTTCCAGTCTTAAAGGAAGTTCTTTATATTCCAAAGATTTATCACTTTCAAAGGTACTATTCATACCACCACCATAATTAATTGGTAACATTTGATTTAAATATTCATATTTTCCATATAAAATACCTACACCCGTTGGACCTAACATTTTATGAGCAGAAAAAGCAAGAAAATCAATATCAGTATCCAAAACATCTGTTTTTCGATGAGGAACACTTTGAGCTCCATCAACAACCATCAAAACATTTTTTTCATGAGCTAAATGAGTAATTTCTTTTATTGGACGTACATCCCCAATAGTATTAGTTATCCAAGCTATTGAAATAACTTTTGTTTTATCCGTCATACTCTTTTTAACATTATCTAATGTAACTAAGTTCCCATCAAGTGGAATATATTTAACTTTTATTCCTAACTCTTTTTCTAAAGTAAACCATGGCAAAACATTACTGGCATGTTCAGTTTTAGTAATTAATACTTCATCCCCTGGCTGTAAATAATTTTTCATAAAACCAAAGACAATCATATTCATACTTTCCGTTGTTCCTTTAGTAAAAACTATTTCACGTCGATCTTTGGCATTAATGAAGCTTTGCACTGTATCTCTAGTCTTCTCATACATTTCATCAACATATTTAGAAATATCATAATCTCCCCGATGAGAATTAGCCGAATAATTTTCATAATAATTACTAATTTCATCAATAACACATTGAGGTTTTAAAGTTGTTGCCCCATTATCAAAATATATAAGATTTTTCTTTAACATTGGAAAATCATCTCGATACATTTTATCACCACCATTCATTTATCTTTTTTTCATATTCTTCTCTTTCAAAAGATAATTCCATTTTTCCTAACAATAAAGCTTTAAAAAGTAATTTTTGAATATCTTCATTATTTATTCCACGTGATGCTAAGTAAAAGACTTCATCTTCATTCATTTGACCAATATAGGCAGAATGACTTGCAATAATATCATTACTATCAATAATTAAGTTAGGAATAATTTTCGAATTACCATCAGATAAATTAATTATTTTACTATTTTGACTACAATTAATATTAACTATTTTTTTAGGAATAACTCCATCTATTGAAAAAAAGAGTTTATTAGTTGATAAATTAATTCCATTATTATTTAAAATACTTTGACTACCCTCTTCTTCATGATATATTGCAAAATTATTTACACTATCTACTTTAGATAAAACACTATGATAATACGTTAAACAACTATTTTTCAACAAATGAAAACAAATATTAACACTATTATCTTTATTTAAACTATTAACCATTAAACTACTATTCTCTTCTAAAGTTATATTAAGTTGATAATTATTAGTTCCCAAAATAACCAATTTACATTGTCTATTTTTCAAAACAACAATATTTAATTCTATATAATTATCAATATTTAAGTAATTCTCCTTATCTTTTAAAATAATATTTTTATTATCTAGTTGTATTTTATTCATTATCTTCTCCAGGTATTGTAGCAAATGCCTCATCATAACCAAATTTTTCAATTTTTTGAGCTAAAGATAAGTCACCACTACCAGTAATTGTTCCATTTTTCATAATATGAACATAATCTGGATGAATATAATCTAATATTCTTTTATAATGAGTAATAATCAAAACTGATGTATCAGGATTTTCACTTAAATATTCATTTATATTATCACAAACAATTTTTAAACTATCTACATCAAGACCAGAATCTAATTCATCAAAAATAACAAATTTTGGTTTAAGCATCTTCATCTGTAATACTTCATTCTTTTTTCGTTCTCCCCCTGAAAATCCTTGATTCAAATTACGATGCATCATATCTTGTTTCATCGATAGATCATCAATATTTTGTTCCATTTGTTTAATAAAGTCATATAAGCCTATTGGTTTTTCTAATTGTTCATTTAAAGCTGTTCTTATAAATTCACTATTAGTTATTCCATCTATACTAAGAGGATTTTGATAACATAAAAACATTCCTTTTCTCGCTCTTAAAAAAGTATCAAGATTTAAAATACTTTCATGATCAAGAAAAATATCACCACTATCAATACAATAATTACTATCTCCTAATAATACTCTTGATAAAGTACTTTTACCAGTTCCATTAGGCCCCATTATTGCATGTACTTCACCCTTTTTTATTGTAAGATTAAAATCATTTAAAATCTTTTTATTATTGACACTAACACATAAATTTTTAATTTCTAATTCCATTTCACATCACGTGTATTATTTTAACACTATTTCGTTGAATTAACAAGCATAATAAAACATTATAACTACCGCTATAATGTTTACTTTCAATACTTATAACGCATACAACCATATATTAAAAGTATGCCTAATACTAATAAAACATATGAATACGATCCATGAATAAATTGCATTATTCCATTATTTACAAATATTCTTATAATACCAATTATAACCATCGCTATACCAGAAGCCAAAATAAATGGATTAATATAGGCAAATTCTTTATCTGTATAGAAATAAAAGTATATTCCAAAAATAAAGGTATACAAAGGAAAAATTAATCCAATACCCATCACAAAAATGTTTGAATTAGCAATGGTAACAGTTCCAAATATATAATCATAAAAATTATAAAAAGAAGTCATTGAATAACTAAATCCTAGAACCACTAAAAATAATCCTAAAATTTTCATATAGAAAAATTTAGTCATGTTTATTTCCCTTTCCTAAAAAATATTTAAAATATTTAATCATAAAGATAATAACATTCCACAAAGTAAAGGTTCTTGTAATATATCTTAAACATATTAAACTATTCTTTTCATATAAAGCATTAACTGAATAGATATTAACATCCATTTCTAAAAAAATAATATAAGCTACCAGAATAAAACTTGCAAAAATATAATTGATTATCCTTTCTTTGGCATTTTTACTTTCTTTAAAAATATTATATAAAAACAAAACAATAGTTATGATAACCGTTGCTAAAATCATAGAAAACTCTGGATAATGTAAATACCTAATAATAATGGAAATAATATAATCCATAACAACTTCATTAGCCAAAAACAAAGCAATAATTAACGATGCCATAAAAGTAACAAAACTATATTTAATAATTTTACTCTTATCTTCTAAGTTTAAAACAAGAATAACAAGTAAGACAAAATAAACAGCAATAGAAAGAGTTATAATAAAACGCATTATTCTTCACTC
>CAMNBS010000056.1 GCA_946533175.1 uncultured Clostridia bacterium | reverse complement strand
AATTTCCTTTTTATTCATTTTCATAAATTAAAGCTTCATATAATAGATCTACTAAATGATTACTTGGTTGTAATTGATATTTTTTTATTATTTTATCAAAGATATCAATACTATCTTCCATCTTTAAATAAGATAAAATATCTTTTTTAACATTACGAATTTCCGATAAATAATCTAAAGTATAACTATTAAACAAAATAAACAATGGTAAATTACCAATGTATCTTAAGAACTCGTTCATCAAGACATGACTATCATCAGTATAATTGAACATTTCTTTATCATAACTTATCATCTTGCGTAATTCATTATTAGGAATTAGTGAATCATTTAAGCGATAATCAAATCGTGAAACAATTTTGTTATTGTTAACTTTTAAAGCTTGAATTTGAATAATTAATCCCATTTCTTTTTTGGAACTACTAGGAATAATTTCGACAATGACATATTCATTAGGTAAATTATGCATTTAAAAGCCTCTTTTCATCTTCTTTAATTTTTATCAAGGTAACATTAATTATTTCATCATCAGTCATACCTAAATCATGACCTAATTGAATTAATAAGACAAAAATTTTTTTAATAGTTAACTTTTCTTCCTTAATATAAAAGCTACTTGCTAAAATATATAAGTTAGCAAGAGTATCAATAATATCATATTTTTTTTCAAGAAATGGAAACTCTTCATCTAAAGATATTTTTAAATAATTAAAAAAACAAAGCGTCATAATTAAACAATCAGCATATTCTAATTCCATTAATTCTTGATTCACTTTTTTTTGACTCCAATATTTAAAGCACCTTGTTTCATTGGCTAATTCTCCAATTTCTACTAACAATTCAAGCTTATTTTTACGTACTAAATCATCATGATTATATTTTTGTAAAAAAAGATTATCTAAAATAGTGTTTTCTTCATATATTTTTTTAAACTTATCCATTATCTTCTCTTTACTTTTACATCTAATTCATCAATCATCTCTTCTGCCTCTTCAAAGGAACTAATGTCATTTCTTTTATGTTCTGTTTCAATACCATTAAAAGTAAAATAATCTAGAATAATATTTCCTAAACCATTATACATAGCAAGAGCATCCTGAAATTCTTTACCAGCTTTAATATATCTACCGCTTAAATCAATAATTTGCGGTGTATCACCTTGATACAAGACATTATAACTTCGCTTTTTAGGATGAAAACGATCTCCATACTGAATTAAATCTTCTTGTGATATTTGATTATCCGCTAATTCCTTAACCGCATCCAATAATTTTCTTAAAATAATTAGAACTTTTTTATAATCATCACGTGCTAAAGTTTCCAATTTATCATGATCACGATGATACGGAATAATTATTCCTGGCGAAATGTTTGTATCTTTAATGGTTACAATTCCTAATGGAAGTTTTGTTAAAGTTATATTAGGTTGTCTCCTAACTAACTCCTCTATTTGGCTAGGATTAGAAAAATCCGGATGAATTTCGCGAACTACATGATTACTAAATTTTTTGGCATTAGCTCGCAATTGGAAATACAAATTACTATCTAATTTTATTAAACGATCACGATAAGTGAAAACAGTACCAAAAAAACCCTCTCCAATAACTTTACCAAGGGATATAACATCTTTTAATTCTTCAGGTGATAACTCTAATACTTCCATTTTTTTCTCCTTTATTACGAACATTCTGTACAAGCATTAAGTGCAATATATATTTGTTTAAATGATTTACGCAATTCCTCTTTCAAAGCTTGAACTTTATCTTCTTGCCAATACTCGTTAGGGGTTACTTCACCCATATCAAGAGAAGTTTCATTATTAAAGCCAATTACTTTACCACGAATATGAAAGGATACATTGGGAACATATATTCGTTCATTACCCTCTTCATCACATGACAAATGTTCTTTTAAAATTTTAACTATTTTTTGATATCCTTCGGTATTATTATTTCGGTCTTCTTTAATATTGTAATAATATATCTTTTCTATTCCTTCTTCTTTCGCTATTTCGTTTAAATAAGGAACATAAGCCTCACACCAAGGACACTCTGGAAATCCCAAATAAACAACCCCAATTCCTTTTTCCATAATACTTATTATTTCCGCTAAACTACGATAGGTAAAAACATTATCCTCGCCAATGGTATTATATTCTTCACTAAATTTAATATTGTCTTGTTTCTCACATCCTTTATAAATTAAAAAAGTTGATACAATTGCAAAAATAACTAATATAATAAATGATAAACTTTTTTTATTCATAAATCCTACCTTTCATAACCATTCTACTATTAAAAAAAAAGAAAAGCAAGAAAAGACTTATAAAATATACATGTATTTGACAAAAAAGGATATAATTTTAGTTCATATTCTTAACATTTTTTATTTCAGTTGGAGAATAAAGAGAACCAACAAACCATACCTCTCCAGTTTCTTTATCTCGTATAAGATACATAAATGGTTTATCAAAAGTTAAATCAACTTTTTCAACCGGAACATCAAATAAATAATCAAAATTACAAAAGCTTGGAGCTGCACTTGCTGAAACGACAAATGATGTTACAGCAGCAGCCTTTATTCCCTCAATAGAAAAATCGATATTAGCTTTATGTATAGAATCACTAACATATAATTTATTTTGTGAATCATTTGATAAAATTGACATATTAGTTAAATCAGCTTTTTCTGCATCAAATACATCTGTAATCCCTAACCTATTTAAATCTTCTAATAATTTTAATTTATCCTCGTATTTAAACATAGGAATATAACCAGATACTTCAGTAATCACACCATTTTTAAAGTTATTAGCTTTCAAAGATTTCAAATTATTAATTAAAGAATTTATTTTCTCTGGTTGAATATTTTTTATATAGTTTTCAAGACTATCTTTTTTGGGCATAATACCAATGTATTGTAATGTAGTTCCATCATATTCTTTTAGATCCTTGGCAAATACTTTAACTTCATCATCAATATAATAATTAAAATCAGTTGTATGTTTAACAGTTTGATAATTCTGTCGAAGATCACGAACAATTTTTTGGGATATAGTATCAATATTTTCGTTATAATCATTTCTATTTTTACACATAGTTCCCTGCTCAGTCGATAACCATTTTTCATATTCCTTTTTAAGAGTTTCACGTATCTTACCCTCTCCAAGAGTATTTACAATATCATAATTATTAATAACAGCACCAATTTTTGTAGATGTTACTTGGTTACCATTAAAATCTAAAGCATGGTTAGTATCAAAATATCCCGAATATTTTTCATGTGGAAAATGCAAAGTAACATTTTTATTAATTTTACTAGCCCATTCCATATCAATCGCTAAAGCATTAGTTAAAATAATCATATCATTTTTATTAATTCTATCAAAAAGCTTATTAATCAATTTTAATGTTTTATCACTTATCCAAGAATTAATATTGTCAGTATTAGAAAATGAATCATAAATTACTTCAGCATTATATTTATTGGTTAACGTATTAACATAAGAATCTTTAACAAATGGCTTAAAACTATCTCTAATAAATACTCCATTAGCTAACGATAAATTAGAACTATTGGTATATTTTTTAGAATTATAAAAACCTATAATATCTTCTATTTGTTTTCTAGTATTACCATTGGTTCCTTCTAAAAGCATACCTAAAGCATGTTTAATTGATAATGGACTATATACTTTATTAGTCATTGTATTTTCTAATTGTAAAAAATATAAATCAAATGCTTCTAAAGAATTTCCAAATATACGATATGGTGAATACTTATCATTAGAATTAATTTTCGTTTCAGAACTTAAAACTTGCTTATTTTTTTTCATAACTAAATATCCACAAACTACAATTGCACTTACTAATACTAATATAAACAAGATATACAATTTATCACTTTTCTTTTTTTTATTTTCTTTTAAATTATCGTTAATCATTTTTATCCTCCCTATTTCTTATTTAATAATGTCTGTACAATATAGTAAGATTACACCTAGTATGTAACTGAACATATTATTTTTCTCCTTCAAGATATTTTTTATACATCTACTTCAAGTTGAAGTTTTCACAAGAGTAACATCTGGAAAAACATATTAAACAACATTATCTTCTTTTAGTCTTACTTCTACTTTAGTATTATTATTTTCGTCTTCATAAAAAAATTATATTATTATCTCTACCTATTAATTTGTTATTCATTAAAATTCACCTTTTATTACAAAATATATATTTTAAACTTCCTTACTTGCGTCATATTAATTATATCATAACAATTAATATCTTGTATATCTATTTAACTCCAATTGTTTTCATTATTCTTTGTAAATATTCTTCAT
>CAMNBS010000055.1 GCA_946533175.1 uncultured Clostridia bacterium | reverse complement strand
TAAACATTATTTTGTAAATTTGATAAGAATCTCTTAACACTTTAAAATTACTATGCTTATTACTATTTTCTAAATATATTGTTTGAATTGTTACTTCTTTTATTTTTTCTTTTTTCTTGACAAGATCAATTAATTGATTCATTTCATATTCAAATCTATCACCAGGAATTTCTAAAACAAATGATATCAAGCGATTAGGTACTGCTCGAAGTCCCGTTTGCGTATCACTAATATAAACCCCATATAACCATTTAAAAAAACGTGATGTTATTCTATTTCCTGTTTTATTTCTCCAAGGTGTTTCTTTGGTATCAAAGTTTCTTGTTCCTAAAATAAATTCACTTTTTTCTTCTAATATTTTACTTATTTTAATGGTATCACTAACACTATGTTGTCCATCAGCATCAAGAGATATAACACCATAATAATCTTTTAATAAGTGATCTTGATAATATTTATAAGCTGTTTTAAGAGCTTGTCCTTTCCCTTTATTAACTTCATGAGTAAGAACAATACAAGTATTATCTAATTTTTTAAATATTTCATCATTTTGACTACCATCATTAACAACAATAATTTTATCAAAAGTTTTTTTTAAGTTCTCTACTAATCCTAATAGTTTTTCATCAGGATTCAAAGCTGGAATAATTGGTACAACTTTCATCTTTCCTCCTATAATTTTGAAAATTTATTTTTTCCATAAATATGTAATATATATGCTAATATTACATCAATAATATAAATACTTGCTGTAATACTAATTAAATAATTAATCGTTATTTCTTTAATAGATATTGGTACTATTACTACTAAAAAAGCCCCAATAATACTTAAAAAAGCTGGCAAACTTTGTTTAATAACTCGAATTTCATTATCAAAATCAAAATTTGGACTCAACAAATTAAAAATTAACCCTGATACAGATGCTAAAATAGCATAACCTAATGGCATTAAATATATTAATAAAAATGATATACTATCCAAATGTAAATAAAATCCAAAAAAGGTTCCACTAATTAGAATAGTTGGGATTAAAAAAGTTAAATTAACTAATATTTTACTTAAGAAAATTGTATCAGTATGAACAGGAATAGACTTTAAAATCCAAAGAGACTTTCCCTCTAAAGAAATAGACGGATGCGTTGTTGATGACATAGCACATAAAAGAGATAATCCAATAAAAACATATTTCTTCAAAAAATCTCCTAAATCAGGAACTGTTAATAGTTTAGCAATTGTATTATCTTTAAAGATAATGATTAAAATAATAAAAACAATAATTAAAATACACCCAAAAATAGTATTTAAAACATATAATGAATTCGAAACAAATTTCTTTAATTCTTTTTTATATAAACTTGATAAAGCACTATTTTGATGATAAGTCTTAATTTCATAATTATCCTTAACATTAGTTTTCAATAACTTTAATCTTATTTTCGAATAATAAATATCAATAATATAAATAAAAATACTCATTAATACTGCCGGAACACCAATAAATAAAAGAAAATCAATTATATTAAAAGATGATATCAAACGCAGATAAATAATCATTAAAGGATAAATGTTACCAAATTTATCAATAGAGTTAATAGAAGAATTAGCCATTTCAATAGATGAAGCAGAATCTGTTCTAAAAGATATTAACATAACAATAACAATTAAAGAAATATTAACAATATAACTACCAATCGTTTTATTTTTAAAATTACTGGTTAACCATGAAAGAATAATACCAATTATCAAAGAAAGAAAAAGTGGTACAATAGGAATAATAAAAATTAAAAAGAAATATAAAAAACTACTATCCAAATTAAGATACTTTATATAAGCAAAATATCCTGGTATCATAATAATCATAGTATATAATAAATTTAACAGATAAATGGAAACTATCTTACTTAAAATAACAATATTTCTTTTAATAGGTAAACTCATTAATAAATCATAATCTTTAAAATCAAACAAAATATTTTTAACTTTAAAAACATTACTAACCAAAATAATTAAACAAGAATAAGTAAATAATACTCCTAATAGATATGTAGGTTTATTTAAAGCAATAAAATTAGGCATTGAAGTATCTACCATCATATAAACATAATATGATAGATAAACAAATGCGAAAAGCAATAATAATATTTTATAAAAATTTCTTCTTTTTTCTGTTTTATATTTCGAACTAGTAACTTTACCAAAATTAAAAAAACTCAATAAATTTACTTTAGTAATTAATAAAAACTTATTCATGCATATACTCCATAAAAACGTCTTCTAAGCTTTGATCTTTAAGCACTTTATGCATTGAGCCAGCTACTACCAATTTACCATCTTTAATAACCGCAACTTTATTACATAACTTTTCAGCAACTTCTAAAACATGAGTAGAAAAGAAAATACATGCCCCAGCTTTAGTAATTTCTTTCATTATTTGTTTTAAATTATGACTACTTTCAGGATCTAATCCAACAAAAGGTTCATCTAATAATAATACTTTAGGTTGATGAACCAAAGCACTAATAATAGCTAGTTTCTGCTTCATACCATGTGAATATGTATTAATAGTATTACCCAAAAAACCCGTTAATTGAAACAAATCACTATATTTCTTAATTAATTCTTCCCGTTCATTTGTTACATCATAAATATCACAGATAAAGTTTAGATATTCAATTCCCTTTAAATGTTCATATAAATCAGGATTATCTGGTATATAAGCAATTTGCTTTTTACAAGTAATAGGATCAGTTAAAATAGATGTTCCATTAATAAGAATATCTCCCTCATTAAAATCAAGAATTCCTGCACATGCTTTCAAAGTTGTTGTTTTACCAGCTCCATTATGTCCAACAAAAGCATAGATATCGCCATCTTCAATACATAAATTCAAATGATCAACAGCCACTTTATCTTTTTTATTACTACTATATGATTTAGTAAAATTTTTAATTTCTAACATATTACACTCCTATTAAATATATAAATACTTTCTATCCAGTATAACTATATCATAAAATAAATGGTTAGTAAACGAAAAAAAGAAAGTACACGATAAATACTTTCTTTATTTATTTTTTCCATGTTCAATTTTATCCCATGTTATTTCTTTTACTAGAAGAACTTTTATTAAACATGGAATATAAGTAAATAACAACAATGGATGTAAAAATATAGTTTGAATAATTATTTTTTTCTTAATATGATAATTCTTTCTTTCCATAAATAATAAATATATTGTAAAAATACAAAGTAGTAAATAAATTCCTAATAAAAGATTAAAAATATTGAATAAGATATGATTACTATTCATGATTATCTCTATAATAAGAAAAAGAATTCCTATAACTATTAGTAATAAATCATATATTCCAATAAAAGTATTATAAATAGAAGCGAAATTAGGATTATTAAAATGTAGCTTAGATAATAATTCTTTAATATATTTTTTTCTTGCTTCAAAGTATCCGGCTACCCATCTTGTTCTTTGTTTAAAATATGTTTGATAATTGGTTGGTTGTTCATCATAAAAGATAGCCTTTTCATTATAAAAAGTTGTTAAATTATGAATAGCAGCATATAATGATAATTCATAATCTTCTGTTAAACTATGAAAAGGATATGTTTTAAGTTTATTAATAACTCTACCAGCTATATAAAAGCCTGTTCCAGAGGCATTACAATTGATACTATATTCACTTCTATTTTTATTCGATAAACCATTTACAATTGTAAAAATCAAACTAGATGAAACAGCAAAAGCATTATCACCATTTTTAATATTTCGATAACCAATCCCCATATCATAACCATCATAATAAGTTTTTAACATTTCTTTAATATAATTTTTATCCAAAATATTATCAGCATCAAAAATAAAATAAGCATCATACGCTTTATCTTTAGTAATATTTTCAATTACTTCCATTAAAGCATACCCTTTTCTTTTTAAATCTATTTTTTTTCTTATAAAAACATTAGCATGATACTTTTGAGCAATAGAAACTGTTAAGTCATTTTTATCTTCAACAATCACATAAATATTTTCACTAGCTACTTTAACTGTCTGATTTTTAATAGATATTAATAATTCTTCAATAACTCTACTCTCATCTCTAGCTGGTATTAAAATACAAAAATTACAATTTTTACTTTTTTCTTTTTTAGGATAATTATTATTAAATTTTCGAAAAACAAACTTAAAATAAAATAACAAAAAACCAATTAATATTAAAATTAAAGCAATAATTAAAAACATACTATTCACCAGCTACAAATTCCATATTAGAATAAACTTTCTTTAACACTTCATCAGGATAAGCCCTATCCAAAAATTCACCATAAAAAGTATATGGCGGATAATTACATCTTCTTAAATATTGACGAATAACCGCACTAAAAGATAAAAACATATCAATTGATAAGAAAACTACCATAATATTAAAAATAATACTTCCTATACGATAAGGAATTTTATTTAATAGTTTACTAATAAAAGGATAAACTACTTCAACAAATAATAAACATAATAATCCCCAAAAGAGCATATATGGAATGGTTGTTCTTCCATTAATATTCAAAAAATAACCACTATAATTCCAAGATACTGTTCCAGTAAATATTTCTTGTAACAAACTTAAAATATATTCACATAATCCCCCAACTACAGCCCCATAAAGAAAGATCTTCCACCATTTAAGATTCTTCTCACATAAAAACTTAGCCATTAACATAGCGCCAAAGCCATAAATAACATTAAAAGGTCCATAAATAACGCCTGTTCTTATATCCCAAAAAATATCCCCATAAAGGATTAAATGACGAAAAAAATTATAAATCATTTCATAATAACAACCAACAATACTACCAATAATAAAAATAGAAAACAATTTCTGAAATCCTAATTTTTCAGCAAAAACCTTTTTATTCACTACATTACCTCTACTATATA
>CAMNBS010000054.1 GCA_946533175.1 uncultured Clostridia bacterium | reverse complement strand
GAGAAGTATGAAAAAGAAAAATGTTTTGCCTGAAGGATTATATAAATTTTTTAAACCTATATTAGGGTTAATTTTTAAATTATATTATAATCCTAAGATTATTGGCAAAGAAAATATACCTAAGACTTCATCAATTATTATGGCAGGTAATCATAAACATGTTATGGATCAATGTGGAGTTATTATATCAACTAAACGAGTAATTCATTATATGGCTAAAAAAGAATACTTTGATTCAAAAATGCGCTGGTTTTTTAAAGGTGTAGGGTGTATTTCAGTAAATAGAAGTATTCATGATGAAGAAGCGAAAAATAAAGCATTAGAAGTATTACAAAATGGTGGTGCTTTAGGAATATTTCCTGAAGGAACGAGAAATAAAACAGATAGTTTTCTTTTGCCTTTTAAATTTGGTTGTGTTTCGATGGCTAAAAAGACTGATGCATATATTGTTCCTTTTTCTGTTACAGGAGATTATAAATTTCGTAGTAAGAACTTAGTTTATCGAATTGGTAAACCTTTTAAAGTAACAAATATGGATCTTGAAGATGCTAATAAACGCTTAGAAAAAGTTATTGGTGATTTAATGAAAAAAAGTTTAAGTGAAGAGAAAAAAGACTTTAAAGAAAAGGAGAAAAAATGAAAAAAGTATTAGTTTTCGGTGGTGGAACCGGAATGAGTTATTTATTAAAGGGACTAAAACAATATCCTCTTGATATTACAGCAGTAGTATCTGTTTGTGATGATGGTGGAAGTACGGGAATATTACGTGATGAGTTTAATATGTTAGCAGTTGGTGATATTCGTAAAGTATTAGTAGCGTTATCTAAAACAGAAGGAGATTTTGAAAAATTATTGAATTATCGTTTTTCTTCTTTGGGTACACTGAATCAACATACGGTTGGTAATATTTTATTAGCAGCTGCTACTAACCTTACTGGAAGTGTAAGTAATGGAATAAGTATTCTAAGCGAAATACTTAATTTAAGTGGAAAGGTTATGCCTTTTACTGAAGAAGCGATTAATCTTTTTGGGGAAATGGAAGATGGTGAGATAATCAAAGGGGAACATTTTATTACTGAATCACCAAAAAAAATTAAAAGAGTTTATTATGAGAAAGAACCTAAAATTAGTAAAGAATTGTTGCATGAGATAAGTAAAGCAGATATCATTGTTCTTAGTATGGGTAGCTTGTTTACTAGTGTTATTCCAACCCTTTTAAGTCAAGAAATTCGTGATGCTATTGATAAATCTAAAGCTAAAATTGTTTATTCATGTAATTTATTTACACAACCTGGAGAGACTGATGATTTCAAAGTATCCGATCATCTTAAAGCTTTAAATAATTATTTAGGAAAGCGAAAAGTAGAATATGTTATAGCTAATACTAGGCCAATATCTGGTGTTTTAGCTAATAAATATGCTAATGAAGAACAAAAAGATCCAGTGACGTTGGATAAAGAAGAAGTAAAAAAAATATGCAAAGAAGCGATAGCTGATGATTTAGTAATTATTGAAAATGGTGTTTTCCGTCATGATTATTTTAAATTAGGATATCTTATTTTTTCTTTGACTTTTGAATATAGCTATAAAGAAGATATTATTTAAGGAGGATTATGGTAACAATAAATGAATTATTTGATGTAAAAACAGTTGAAATGAAAGATTTTTTTCAGAAGTATACTTATCCTGTTGAAATTCTTCCATTGATTCATGATTATATTTTAGAATTAGGAAAAAGATTGGATAAAAAGAAATATCATGAAATAAAAGAAAATGTTTGGGTTAGTAATACGGCTTTTATAGGGGATGGAGTTGAAATAATTGGTCCAGCCATTATTATGGAAAATGTAAAATTAAATCATGCATGTTATATTCGGGAAAATGTTATTATTGGTAATAATTCATCAGTAGGTAATTCTTGTGAAATAAAAAATAGTATTTTATTAGAAAACGTTGCAGTTGCACATTTTAATTACGTTGGTGATTCCCTTTTAGGTAATCATGTTCACTTAGGAGCTGGAGCGATTATATCTAATTTAAGGCTTGATAAGTGTAATGTAAGAGTTGAACATGAAGATACATCTTTAAGGAAAATTGGGGCTTTTATTGGTGATAATACAGAAATTGGTTGTAATAGTGTAATTTGCCCTGGAACTGTTATTATGAAAAAAAGTGTTATTTTTCCACTACAAATGGTTAAAGGTAAAGTTGATAAAGTTTATAAAGAGAATAAAATAGAATTAAAGAGGATTTAAAATGAAAATATATATTGATTTTGATAGAACGTTATTTGATACTAATCGTTTTTTAGCAGAATTATATAATCTTTTTAGGGAAAGTGGTGTGAATATTGAACAATTTGATAAAATACGTAAAGAGAGTTCTATAGAAGGATTTAATTGTTATCAATTATTAACGAAATTAAAAAAAACACACCCATTTAATGAAAATATTTATCTTAAAGTTGAAAGATTTATGGAATGTGTTTTACGTTTTTTATACCAAGATGCTGAAGTTTTTTTACAAAAAGCTCGAGAAATGAATTATGAAATAATTCTTTTAACTAAAGGAAATAAAGAATTTCAAAAAGAAAAAATAAGATATACTTTTATTTCTAAATATTTAGATGGCATTATTGTTACTTTAATTGATAAAGGTGATTTAAATATTGATTATCAAAATGGTATTTTTATTGACGATAGTGTTTATGAAATAGAAAGTATTTTAAAGAGAAATCCTAGAAGAGTTATATGCATAAATCGTGACAATAAAGAAAAAAGAATTAGTGATGAAAAGGTGGTTGTTGTCGAGTCACTAAAAGAAATATTAGATAAAAAATTAATTTGATTGAACTAGTAATAGTTCTTTTTTTTTGACATATTTTTAAGAGGAGGATGTATGAAAAAAATATTTATTATGTTAATAATTTTATTAGGAGTAATAATAGTTCAGGCTGATGAACTGATAGCAAATGCAAAAAGTGGAATATTAATTGAACCTACCTCACAAACCATTCTTTACGAAAAAAATATACATGATGAAGTTAGTATTGCCTCTTTAACTAAAATGATGGGTCTTATTTTAATTTTTGAAAAAATTGAGAGTGGAGATATAAAGTATACTGATATGGTTAAAGCATCAAAAAATGCTAGTGGAATGGGTGGAAGTCAAATTTGGCTTTCAGAAGGCGAAGAAATGAGCGTTGATGATTTACTTAAAGGAATTATTATGGCCAGTGCTAATGATGGAATTGTTGCTATGGCTGAATATGTTGCAGGAACAGAAGAAAAATTTGTAGAAATGATGAATCAAAAGGCCAAGGAACTTGGATTAAAAAATACTCATTTTGTTAATCCAACAGGTCTTGATGAAGAAGGACATTATTCTTCGGCCTATGATGTGGCGATGATTGCCATCGAATTAATGAAACATGAAGATGTTTTTAAATATACAACAAATTATGAAGATTATTTACGAAAAGATACGGATAATAAATTTTGGCTAGTGAATACTAATAAATTATTAAAAACATATCGTGGTGTAGATGGATTAAAAACAGGAATGACTGATAATGCTTTGTATTGTATGGCTGTAACAGCCAAAAGAGATGGAATGCGTTTGTTATCGGTTGTTCTAGGTGAAAAAGAAGGTAAAGTACGAAATACTGAAACAGCCACACTTTTGGATTATGGATTCAATACTTATGAAGTATTTACTATAAAAAATAAAGGAGATATTGTGGGAGAAATAAATATTGACAAAGCTAATCCTTCTAAAGTTAATGTTTTAGTGGGAAGTGATGTAAGTATTATTCGCAAAAAAGGTGATGAAAAAAAAGAATACACTAGCGAAGTTAAATTAAATACAATTAAACTTCCGGTTAATATTGGGGATACTATTGGAAAACTTTTAGTAAAAAGCGAAAATAACACCATTAAAGAAGTTGATTTAATAAGTAATGTTCAAATAGAGAAAAAGAATTTCTTTGATTTATGGTTTAATATTATAAAATCAGTCTTAACCGGAAATTTAGTTTAACAAAACAATTTTTTTTGCTATAATATTCCTAGTTGGAAAGAGGTGTATTATGGGAACACTTTATGTTGTAGCAACACCAATAGGGAATTTGAAAGATATAACTAGTAGAGCTTTAGAAATATTATCGACAGTTGATTTAATTGCGTGTGAAGATACCAGAACTTCTAGTATTTTATTAAAGCATTTTAATATTAATAATAAATTGGTTAGTTATCATAAGTTTAACGAAAAAGGAAAAAGTAATAGTTTAATTGATGACTTAATAAAAGGAAAGGATATTGCTTTAATATCAGATGCAGGATGTCCTTGTATATCTGATCCAGGGACTATTTTAGTTCATGAAGCGATAAAAAATAATATTGAAGTAATTCCTATTCCTGGAGCTTCAGCAGTAGTATCTTCTTTAATGGTTTGTGGAATGGATACCTCGAGTTTTTCATTTTATGGTTTTCTATCTCGCGATAATAAAGAATTAGAAGATGAATTAAATAAAATAAAAAAAGATTATAGTCATTTAACTATTCTTTATGAATCGCCAAAAAGAATAATTAAAACTTTAAACAAAATATATGAAATTTTAAATAATCCATATATTATGGTAGGTAATGATTTAACTAAAAAATTCGAAACGAAATATTACGGTAAAACCCAGGAAGTAATAGAAAAAATAAATAATAATGCTAAAAAAGAATTAGGGGAATATGTTCTGATTATTGAAAAAGAGAAATATCTTGAAAAAAAGGAAAATAATCTTTCAATAGAGGCATTTATTATTGATGAAATGATAAAGAATAATTGTACGATGAAAGAGGCAATTAAATTAGTAAGTGATAAATATCATTATAATAAAAATCTTGTTTATGAAGCATCTTTAAAAATAAAAAAGAGTTTGAATATATAAGTTATTCAAATTTTTTTTTCTTATAGGAATTTGCTTGACAGTATTCTCTTTTTATCTTACACTAATGTTATAGTAGGATGGTAAGATATGAAGAGTAAAAGAATATTGGCAAGTATATTAGGGGCTATTGGAATAATAAGTGTTACATTTGGGGTATCTGTAGCATTTTTTAATTATACAAGAACAGGAG
>CAMNBS010000053.1 GCA_946533175.1 uncultured Clostridia bacterium | reverse complement strand
TTATATTACATATTATTTATTTAAATGCTTTTTACAAGATACTTAATAATTATTTATTAATCAATATCATTCTAATTATTTATGTGTAATTAATTATTTAATTTAAAGTATAAATCATTATAATCATATATTAATTAATAGCTTCTTTGAGATGGATAATTTTTCATCTTTTATTATCTCGAATGGTTTTAGAGCATTTAATTATTTCAAATCAAGATGGATAATTATTCAAATATTTATTTCTCGAGTTGTTTTACAAACGACATATTTTCGTAAAATTAATAAATTACTAAATAAGTTAAATATTCTATAACTTATTTAGTAATTTTTGTTTTATTTACAAATAATATTTTATATTATATAATTCATTATCTTATTATTGATTACATTAATTAATTTTAAGCGTAAAACAAAAAGTAGGGGAAGGATAATTATTTGGTAGTTAATGTTTTAACCCCTTACTCCCCTCCTCTTCTTTTTTGGATAAAATTGGTGGAAGGGGGATTTGATATTTATGAATTATTTCATTCATGATATTGTTTGATAAACTTTGTGTTATTACCTGATATATATTTCTTAAGTATTCTTGATAAGCTAATAATTCTAGTTTATTAAAGTTAGTTATATCTATTTGATCGATATTATGAAGTAGTCTTTCAATTTGTTGATAAAGATTATTGATTTCAGTAATAATTTTTTCGCGTTTAGTAATCTTTTTAGTTTTATATAACTCCACGTTATCTTGAATAGTTTCACTACCGATGATAGTATCATCAGATATATCTTTATATTGACTTATTAAATTTTGAATAGTATTTACCTGTATTTTTATAGAGCTTAAATCATACATTAAATAAAATCTTCTATCAATTTTTTTAATTATGTCAATTATTTTTTCTTGATAATCAAATTCTTCCTTTTCTTTTTCAGTTAAGGCATGCCCTCCTACTCTCTTTTTATAAAGATGGGGTATCTTATTCATAACAAATTGATTTAATTCATCACTTGTTAAGTTAGAAATATTATCTCCTAAATTACCAATTACTTCATTAACTAGATCCATTACATCTTTACTTAGTGATGTAATATCCCGCTTTTCTTCACTAAGAGATAGCGATAATGCATTAATTAATACCATTGACATAATAAGATTTATTATGGGAGCATAAACATAATCTCGACTAAAACTGTGTTCATTTCCAAATTCTAATGCATCTTTATAATATGGCATAATGGCATAAATACAGTTTTTTGGTGATCGATTAATGATTGTAATGGGTTTTTCTTTTGAAAAATTTTCTTTTTGGGCAAAATAATATGGATTTGAGTCATCATTAACATTATGAACACTGATAACTGTGGCATAAGGTATTTCACTAGCTTGTCCTGATTGAACATGATAGTTATCGACAATTTGTAAAATAACAATTTCACGTAGTAATTCTTCAATTTCTTCTTCGGGAAATCCATTACTTTTAAATAAATCATGTAATTGATTTAAAAAAGATGATGTTGCGTCATGTCCAGAACAATAACTAACAATATTAATGTTACGAAGAGCCTTTTTAAGAACTTTAAGATTTTGTTGACGAAGAAGATTATCAAATTGATTAACAATTTGTTGTTCATCGGTTTTTCCTTGCATTGCAATAATACTAAATGGCACAGTATCGACAGTATAATCACTATCAAAAGTGGCATAATGTCTTAATTGTAATAGATACGCAATTTTATTCAAATAGCCATTAACACTTCGTATATTTCCTTGAAAAGCTGGAGAAAAGATTAATATTGATGGTTTATCTAAAGAAGGTAAAGTATTAATTTCTTCAATTCCATAAATATTATTATAAGTATGTGTAGTTTTTTTTAACATAATTATCTCCTTATTTTAACTTATTTAAAAAACTTTCTCCAAGCCAGGTTTTTTCAACATTAAAATTATCAGCAATAGTTGCGCCAATATCACCTAATGTATTTAATATATCTATCTGTCCACTTTCAATAAAACAACGCGAATACAAAAGTACTGGAACGTTTTCACGAGTATGATGATAGTTTTCTTTAGTTGGATCACATCCATGATCAGCTGTAATAATTAATAAATCATCAATATTTAATTTATTAATAATCATTGGTACTTCGACATCAAACTCTTCGAGGGCATTTTTATAGCCTAAAACATCACGGGAATTACCATAAATAGTTTTAAAATCATTTAAGTTAACAAAACATAATCCTTCAAAATTCTTGTCCATTATATCAAGTAATTTATTTATTGCTTCCGTATTTTGTGATGCTTGAATAATTTTAGTTATGCCAGTATAATTAAACAAATCACTTACTTTGCCAATAGCAATAGTTTGATAATTAGCATTTTTTAAAGATTCTAAAACAGATTTATTCGTTGGCGGAAGGGTAAATATTCGCGTATCTTCGGTTAAAATAACTTCATCATTAAAAATCTTAAATGGACGTGCAACAACTGATGCTATTTGCCAAGAATCTTTAGTCGTTATTTTTCTAATTGCATCGCAATATTCAAATAATTCATTAACGGGAATTATTTCCTCATTAGCAGCTACTTCTAAGTTTGAGTCTCCAGTTGTTGATATAATTAAAGCCTTTGTTTCTAATTGACGTTTGTATAGTCTTTTTATAGCACTTTTAATATCACACACAATATTTCCGATAATCGGCTTTTTAGTGGTACTAGCGATATTTTCTAATAATTCACGAGGAAAAGGTCCACCATCAAAATTTATATAATTTCTTCCTAAATCAATTCCCATTAACTCATAATGACCACTTAAACAGTCTTTTCCTTTATTCTTTGGTCTTGCGATAGTATAATAGGCTTCCCCTTCCAAATTATTCATGGTAAGGGTATTTAATAATCCCATTTTTTTTAAATTTGGAATAAATAAATCGGTATTATCTAGAATATGTCCTAGTGTATTACATCCCCGATCATTATATTCTTCAGCATCAATAGCTTCACCAACGCCAAGTGAATCTAAAACAAGTAAAAATATTCTTTTAAATTTCATCTAACTCTCCTCTTCCTTCATATTTATCATAATTTTCTTTAATTTTCTTTTTTGAAACATGGGTATATATTCTGGTTGTAACAATATCAGAATGACCAAGCAACTCTTGAATAGTTCTTAAGTCCGCCCCATTATCTAACATATGTGTTGCAAAAGAATGTCTTAATGTATGCGGCGTAACTTTTTTGTCAATCCCCTTCTCTTTTAAGATATTATTTAAGAGAAAATTGAAACCATTTCTGGTTATCGGTTTTCCATGATTATTTAAAAATAATTCTTCAGGATTACCATTTTTTCTTTTTATTAAACTATTTCTATTTTGTAAATAGGCTATCAAATATTCTTTGGCATATTCTCCTATTGGAACAATCCTTTCTTTACTACCTTTTCCATGAATTAAAATGGTATTATTATATAAATCTATATCATTCAAAGTTAAACTAACTAATTCCGAAACTCGTAATCCACTTCCATACATCAATTCAAGCATTGCTTTAGTTCGATAGTTAAATGGAGAATCAAGCTTTATATCCATTAAAAGATTTATCTCTTCTTCACTTAAAGTATTTGGTAAATATTTACCTATTTTTAAATTATCAATATTTTTAGTAATATCATGATTTAATATTTCCATTTTTACTAAATACTTAAAAAAACCCCTTAATGTAGTTAAATGTCTCTCAATACTTCTTGCAGTAAGTTTTTTCGTATTTTTTAGATATTCTAAATAATCTAAAAGATCACTTTCTTGAATATCATTAACGCTTCTTTCTTTAAAATATTCTTTGAAACACTCCAAATCAAATTTATAACTATCTTCAGTATTTTTGGAAAGACGTTTTTCCATTAAAATATAATTTAAATAATCTTCTATATTATCATTCACTTTAATCCCTTATCATAATTAATTGTATCAAATTTAATTAATAAAATCCATTATTTTACAAAAAAAGCTGGTTTTTTTAAATATTTACTAAAAATTTGATACAATAGAGATAGGTGATAAAAATGAATACCCCTTTAGCATTAAAAATGGCTCCTAAAAAGCTTTCAGATATTTTAGGACAAGAACATTTATTAGGTAAAGATAAAATTCTCTATAATTTAGTAAAAAATAAAAAATTATTTAGTATGATTCTATATGGTAAACCTGGTATCGGTAAAACATCTATTGCCAAAGTATTGCCAGAAGAATTAAATATTCGATATCGTCTTTTAAATGCTACTATCAATAATAAACATGATTTTGAAGTTGTAGTTAGTGAAGCTAAACTATATAACGGTATGGTTTTAATTATGGATGAAATCCATAGGATGAATAAACAAGAACAAGATTTGCTATTACCCTACATTGAAAGTGGCTTAATTATTCTTATTGGTATGACAACAGCTAATCCCTATCATTCTATTAATCCTGCTATTCGAAGTCGATGTCATTTATTTGAACTTAAACCTCTAACAGAAAAAAATATCCTGGATGGACTAAAAAGAGCCTGTAAATCTGAATATTTAGAAGATATTAAAATTGATAAAAAAGCTTTAGAATATATCACAAATATTTCTGGTAATGATTTAAGATATGCATACAATTTATTGGAAATAGCTTATTATTTTAATAAAGATCACCGCGTTGATATTGATGTTTTAACAAGTATTAATGATAAACCATCTTTTTCTTTTGATAAAGGAGAAGATAATTTTTACGATACTTTAAGTGCTCTTCAAAAATCAATTCGAGGTAGTGATGTTGATGCATCTCTTCATTACCTTGGTAGATTACTGGTAGCTGGTGATTTAGAAAATTTAACCAGAAGATTATCTGTTATAGCATATGAAGATATTGGTTTGGCTAATCCATCGATTGGCCCAAAACTAGATGCAGCCATTAATGCTGCCTTACGTGTTGGTATGCCAGAAGCAAGAATACCCTTATCTGAAATAGTAATAGAAATGAGCCTATCACCTAAATCAAATAGTGCTATAACAGCTATTGATAAAGTTCTAACCGATATTGAAACCGGTAAATGTGGTAATATTCCTGATCACATAAAAATAACTGCTAATGGTTATAAATATCCTCATGATTATCCCAATGATTGGGTTAAACAAGATTATTTACCAGAAAATCTAAGAAATAAAAAATACTATATTCCTAAAGAAACTAGTCAATATGAAAGAACATTAAAAGCAATTAAAGA
>CAMNBS010000052.1 GCA_946533175.1 uncultured Clostridia bacterium | reverse complement strand
TGTCTTAGGCATGCCGCCAGCGTTCATCCTGAGCCAGGATCAAACTCTCAAAAAATATTTAAAGTTTTATTAATTTAATTAAAATCCTAGCTACATAAAATTGACGTTTTGCTCAGTTTTCAAAGATCATTTTGCGTCTTTTTCAAGGCGCATTAGTAATATATCAAATAACCAATTCAAAGTCAAGCATTTTTTTAATTTTTTTTAACTTTTTTTATTGATTACTTTTGTTTGCTTCCTTTTGAAGCACAACATGACTAATAATATCACAAGCATTGATGATTGTCAACAACTTTTTTCTTTTTTTTTGCAATTTATTATTTTTGTCATATTTTATTTTCTAAAAGAAGAAAACATATTACTATCTATATTATTTATTAGCACAAATTGTTCTTTTTAAAGCCCTTTCGCGCTAACAACTCCATTAATATATCACTGCTTTTTATATATATCAATTCTCTTTACACAAAATTGACATTTTTGATTTTTTCTTTATATTTTATGTTATAAATTAAAAAAAATTACTATTATCTAGCAACTTTTTTTATTTCAAAATATTTTTCGCAATATTGGTTAATTACCATAGCATTAAACGGATACTCTTTATTTCGCACAATATTAATTAATTTACTTAAATCATCTTTTACTATACGATCAATACTTTCTGGATAATTCATTTTACTCTTATGATATTTATACTCTCCCCGATCTAGTATTTTGAATGCACCATCAGGAAATACTCTTAAGTCAAGATCATAATCAATATACTTAATCGTTTTGCTTTCAATAATAAATGGACTAGCTAAATTACAATAATAATAAATTCCATCTTTTTTTAATTGACCAATAACATTATACCAATTATGTTTAAAGAAAAACATTATTGCCGGTTCCTTTGTATACCAACTTCTTCCATCCGATTCTATAACTTTCGTTTGATTGTTACCAAATACCATGAAATCATCTTTAATATCTAAAAGAATCGCTTCATCCCAATGACGATGAATATTTCCATCATGTTTATAGCTATGTATAATAAACCTATCACCAACATGGTAATTATACATAATCACATCTCCAACGTAATTATAACATTATTTTATATATTTAAGCAAGCATCTTAACAAGAAAATATTTTAGCCATAATATCTTTGTAAGTAATATGAGGTATTATCATGAACTATTTTTATAACATCTTTTGTTGAAACATTTTTATCATTATACAATTTTCCAAAAGAAAAAAGCGTTATTTCTTTTAATATTTCGTCATCTAAATATATAATATCATTAACATTAAGAGCAAAACCATCTCTTATCTCGATATTTTTTTCATATAAAGTACCATCTGTATCTTGTAAAACATAATCATTTCCATTTATTTTTTGAATAGTAACTTTTTTCATTTTTCACCTACACTTTTTTATAAAATCATCAAAATCCAAACAATCTTCAAAAAATGGATTATTAGCTAAAAAACCCATTCCAATACTTTGGACATGCGGCATCTTAATTTCAGGCAATGAATAATTATGATACAAAAAAGCATTACCAATATTAACAATATTAGGCACTAATACTTCTCGAACATTTTCACCATATGATATAAAATATGATCCTATTTTTTCAACCTCTGGTAAATTAACCGTTTCAGCCATGTAGTCATAGGCCATAAAATAAGATCCGATATGTTTTACTTTAGGTAAAAATATATTTCTTAATTGACAATAGCACAAAAAATAATCATGAACATCTTCAACATTTGGTAAATCAAGTGATTGAATTCTATTATTCTGTTGTAAAAAACAATTCCCAATTGTTTTAACTTGCGGTAAAGAAATAAACTGTAAATCAATATTATCTTTCAAAAAATAAGGACCAATTTCTTCAACATAATCATTGCGATAACCAATAATCGAATTATGATCATCTATCGTTATTTCAACAGTTTTATTATTTTCGTACTCAATTACAATTGTTCGATGATCTTGCCCTTTCTTTACCTGAATATTACTTATTGTACCAACACCATAAATACTATCAATAAAACTATCATGAATATGATCATCATACATAGTTATTGTTTTATCTTTTAAATCCAGAATAAAGTAATCCATAATAATATACCGTTCTTTTTGTGAAGAATAATCGCCTATAACTCTTCCATTTTCAATAAGAATATTGCCTTCACAATAATAAACATTATTTTTCTTAATATTACAGCGATAATATATTCCATTATCAGCCATTACATAATTAAGAATAGTATCAATAAACTCATTACTTCCAACAGGATTTTGCGATATATTAAAATGATAATGACGCTCAAAACTATCCGTAAGACCAGCAATAATATTCTCTAAATTATTGGAAAAAGTTGAATCAGCATTTTCCACAATATGATTATAACGATTAGCTATCATTAACGTATTAATAGGTCCACGTGAAAATTGAATACTAATAACACTAGTTCCATAAGCATCTTGACGACTAGGAACTGGAAAATCTTCTCTTTTTATTTTACTAGCGTTTTCTTTAACAGCGAAGAAGACATATCGTGTTTTTAATCTTCCTCCATGAAAAGTACATAATTCTTCTCCAAAGCTATAATAAGGTAGAAAAGCACGAATTTCATCTTCAGTATGACACTCATATAAAGTATATCCACATTCTGCTAATAATTCAAAAGGTGTTTTATCCGTAACAGTTAAAACAGTTTTCTTTTGTGGAACCATACTATAAATATAATTTTTAAACTCTTCCACTACCGATTTCTTTTTTATATCAATAGCCAAAAAATGCGTAGGATAAAAACGGCTTAACAAAATACTCAATAACAATCCATCGGTTTCTAAAATAGTGGGAAAAAGTTCTCGACATAAATGCATCATTTCTTCGCCATATAATTTTTTTATCTTTTTTAAATCTTTATTCATAATTCAGCTTCCATATCTAAAGTATAGCATATTAATAAAAAAATGAAAAGGTATATTAAAAGGATTACTATTATATAAAAGTAATCCTTTATTAATATTAATGTTTATTAACGATTTTGTGTATTATAACTTCCACTCATGTTATTTAAACCATTTTGTACTAATCTCTTTGTAATTTCACCACCAACTGATCCATTGGCACGAGATGTAGTATCAGGTCCTAAATTAACACCGAATTCTGAAGCGATTTCATATTTCATCTTTTCGATAGCTTGTTTAGCTCCTGGTACTCTCATTTTTAGAGAATCTTTATTCATTTCTTTCACCTCCACATTTATAGATTGTGAAGATTTAGCATTTGAATACATTTTTTTTATTGGTAATTTTTTCCTTTTTTAAAGAAGTCCATCATACTCTTTTTTATCATCTTCTATTTTTATTAACATAACATTATTAATAGCTTCATCAATCATTTCAGTATAATTAAACTTTTCTTCTTCCATCAAACATTTATCTAATTGCGGATTAATAACCGGATGACGTGGTACAAAAACTGTACAACAATCTTCATAAGGTAAAATACTTATATTATATGTATCTATTTTTTCACTAATAGCAATAATATCTAATTTATCTAGACATGCAAGAGGTCTTATAACAGGAATATTAGTGACACTGTTAATAACCCGCATACTAGTTAATGTTTGACTAGCTACTTGTCCAACACTTTCTCCATTAATTATTACTTGGGCATGATACTTATTGACTAATTTTTCCATAATACGATACATCATTCGACGCATAATAGTAATGATATAAGTATTATCACAGTTTTTATATATCGCTTCCTGTATACTTGTAAATGGAACAACATATAAATTAAGATTATTTTGATAATTCATAAGTTTTTTGGATAAAGCAATAACCTTATTTCGAGCTTCTATACTAGTATGTGGTATTGCTTCAAAGTATACACAGTCAATATGAATTCCTCTTTTCATGGCCATATATCCTGCTACTGGTGAATCAATACCACCAGATAACATTAAAAGACCTTTTCCAAGCGTACCATTAGGATATCCTCCAGCACCACGATATTCTTCAAAATATAAATAAGTATAGTCATGACGAATTTCAATATGAAAAGTAATTTCCGGATGGTGAACATCTACTTTAATATCCTTTTTATTTTTTAAAATTAAACCACCAATTCTTTTTGAAAAATCTGTACTTAAAATTGGAAAGCTTTTATCACTTCTTTTGGTTTCAACTTTAAAAGTATGAAAATCAATTTTTTCTAAAACGTGTAAAAGTGTTTTATCAATAAGAGAGAGATCGGTTTCAACTTTATAAGCTACTGTAAAAGCATGAATTCCAAACACTTGACTTACTCTTGATACAATATAATCTAAATCTTTTTCATTAAATTCGATATACATTCTTCCTAAATCTTTATGAATATATATTTCTAAACCTTTTAATTTAGTAACGATATCACTATATAAGGCATTAACAAAAATTTTCCGATTATCTTTTTTAGTAGTTAATTCACCATATTTAATTAATATAATACGATTCATTTCTATTTTTTCCATATTCTATTTCCTTATACTCTGTAATTTTTGAATATTTTGATTCAATTTTTCTAAAAAATAATCAATTTCATTTTCTTTCGTTAAGTGCGAAAGACTAATTCGCATTGAACTTTGCGCTTTTGCTAAATCTTTTGTTAAAGTATAAACAGCTAAAGAAATACTTTCTGAACTAGAACAAGCGGTCTTAGTTGATATATAAATATCATCTTCTTCTAATGCATGTAAAAGTGTTTCTGGTTGAATATTTTCAACACTGATATTAACAATATGTGGTAGACAATAAGAATTACTATTAACATGAACACCCTTTATTTTTTTAAGACCATTAATTAATTTTTTATTCAACTCTTGTACATATTGATAATTATCATTAATTTCTTCCAAAATAATTTTTAAGGCTTTGGCTGTTGAGACCATCAATGGTAATGGTGGTGTACCTGCTCGATAAATAGTTTGACTCTTTCCTCCATGAATTATTGGTTCTAATTCAATATTTTCTTTTTTTATTAATATACCTACTCCTTTAGGACCATATATTTTATGAGCCGAAAAACTATATAAATCAATATTCTTTAAATCAACAAGCTTTTTTCCAACAGCTTGGGTTCCATCAACGTGAAAAATAATTCTTGGATATTTTTTTAAAAATTTACCTATTTTATCAACATCTTGAATAATGCCAATTTCACTATTAACTTCACCAATACTAACCATTATTGTATCTTTATTAATTAATTTCTCTAAACTAGTTAAATCAATTTGTCCATTTTCATCAACATCAACATAACTAATAGTATAACCATTTTGTTTTAAATAATTAACTGTTGATAATATACTAGAATGTTCTAATTTTGTTGTAATAATGTTTTTTCCCCGATCATGATATTTATTTATAACACCCATAATAGCCAGATTATTAGATTCACTAGCTCCACTAGTAAAAATAACTTCATCTTCCTTAACTTTTAATAAGTTAGCTACCTGCGTAACAGCAGCATCCATTAATTTTTTAGATTTGACACCTTCTTTATGCATTGAATTAGGATTGCCAATATATTCCAAAGATGTTCGATCAAAACTTTCTAAAACTCTTTTATCAATAGGTGTTGTTGCCGAATAATCTAAATAAACCATTATTTCCTCCAAATCAAAAATAGTATA
>CAMNBS010000051.1 GCA_946533175.1 uncultured Clostridia bacterium | reverse complement strand
TTTATGCTTTTCTTGTATGGTATGAACGATTTTTTATTGATGAAAAATAGAAATAAAAGTTATTATAACCCCCTAATTCTTTGAACTAGAGGGTTATTTATGTTTTTATATATAACATATTTTGACTTATTTTTTATTATAATCAATATATTATATATAAGGTGATTTTATGAGAGTTAAAATTTTTGATTTAGAAGATGAAGGTGACTTAGAAAATGAAATTAATAAATTTTTAGATACACATGATATTGATGTTATAGATATTAAGTATTCAGTATCTTCGTGTGTTTTTTCGGAAGAGCAAATATTTTGCTTTTCAGCTATGATTATTTATAATTAAATAATATACATATCGGTTGGTTCTTCATTATTAATAATTGTTTTAGGCGATTCATAATGTTCTAATTTATGAACTCTATTTTCTAAAATACGAATATTTTTCTCTAATCGTTCAATTTTATTTTTTAATTTTTCTAAATCATTATTATCAATAAAATTAGGTGGTGGATAATTATTAAATGGATTAAAAAAAGGTATTTGATTATTCATAAAACCTCACTTCATAAATAGTATATGAATTAATAATTTTTGTGTTATAATAATGAATAGTGATATTTATGAGACAGAGAAATGTTAAAAATAAAATGGAAATAATTGCTAATTCTTCATTTGTTATTCAAAATGCTGAAGAAATGATAGGAAATTGGTCAAAGGTTTTTAGTAATAATCAACCAATATATTTAGAGATAGGTATGGGTAAAGGAGATTTTATTATTGAAAATGCTAAAAGGTATCCTAATATTAATTTTATTGGTATAGAAAAAAGTGCCAGTATTCTAGCTTTAGCGATAAAAAAAATGGATGGATTGGATTTAGATAATTTACGCTTAATTCATTTAGATGCTATGGATATATCTAAAGTATTTCATCATGAAATTGATAAAATATTTTTAAACTTTTCTGATCCTTGGCCTAAAGAAAGACATGAGAAAAGAAGATTAACTAGCAGTACATTTATTCAAAAATATGATGATATTTTTAAAAACAACAAAATAATTGAGATGAAAACCGATAATCAAAAACTATTTGAGTATAGTTTAATATCATTAAATAAAAATGCTTATAGAATAACTGAAATAAGTTTAGATTTACATCACAGTGATATTCCTTACAATATTATGACAGAATATGAAAAGAAATTTAGTTCTCAAAATAATAACATTTATTATGTTAAAGTAGAAAAATAAGATAAAGTTAAAAAAAATATATTTTATCATATTAAAATATGGTATAATATTTATAAGAGTAGGTGAGATATTGAAAAAATTATTAATTACTTTACTCATATTCATTTTATTTGTATCTGGGTGCACGATAAAAAAAATATCAGATAAAAGTGTTAGTGACTTATTTGATACTGTACTGTTTGTCGATAATAATTTAAGTAATACTTATTTAGATGGTTATAGTTTATATTTACCACATGGTGTTTCAATTGTTGACAAAGATGATTTTAATTTAAAAATTATAGATAACAGTAATAGTTATTATCTATATATTGATACAATTGCATATTATTATAAAGTTCATAATTCTTATGTAGAGAATAACAGCCACTTTTATTCTAAAAAAATTAATCATAATGGTATAAGTGGATTTATTGATATTTTAGATGAGAATGATCGTTATTTTGTTGTAATAATGTATAATTATGCTAAAATAGAAGCATATATTAAAAAAGAAGATTTTAATAAATGTTTAATGAATATGTCTAGTATATTATCTACTGTTAAATATAATGATAAAGTTATTAGTGATTATGTAGGTCATAAGGGATCAGTTTTTCAAGAAGAGAAGTTTAATATCTTTGAAGCTAATATTGAAAATGATAATTTTCTAAGATATGAGGAAGAATATGGTACATATGATAAAGAAATAGTTATTGATAAAGATCGTGATATTATTGATGTTGATGAAGTAGTAGAGTAGAGGTGAGTTATGAAACTATTAGATAAACTAAAAAATGTTTTTTTTGAAGAAGTTGAAGAAGAGGAAGAAGATGTTCCTAAAAGTTATGCTAAAAAAGTAGAAGTTCCTAAGAAAAAAATGGATTTTTTGAAGGAAGAAGAAAAAAATAAAAAAGAAGAAGTAAAAGAAAATAGATTACATCAAGAAGAAAAAGCAGAAGAAGTCATGGTTGAAGAAGATACAACCAATATTGAAAAAAGTTTTCCAATGATGTTTGATGATGATGATTTTCTTGAAGATAATTCGAAGAATCAAACAGAACATTTTTCAGTAAGCAATAAAGAAAATGAAATTGATAGTAAAAAAGCAGAAATATTTGAATATAATGAACAGAAAGAGTTATATCCTGGCAGGGAAAGTGTTAAAAAAAGTGAAAATATTCCTAAAACAACTTATTCGTATAGTAAAACATATTATGAAGAAAAGGAAGTTAAAGGATTTCGTCCTTCCCCTATTATTTCACCGATATATGGAATATTAGATAAAAATTATCGGAAAGAAGAAGTTATTACTAAAAAAGAAGTACGAATATCAGCAAGTTATGGTAAACCAGATTTAGATAGTGTTCGTAACAAAGCTTTTGGTGATGATGAAAGTACAAAAACAGTTAAGAAATCAAGGGTTACAAAAAAGTCTGTTGAGGAAGATAAAGATCAAAAACTATATGATGTTAATAATACTAAACCCCAAGTTAATAAAGTAACTTTAGCAGATGCTGATGAATATTATAACGATTTAGGTTTAGCTTATAATGTTGATTATAGCGATGCTTCAAGGGATAATCATACGACAACTACTCGTAGTGCTAAATATGGAAAAGAAAAGAAGAAGGATAAAAAGGACGTAGATGATAATCTATTTGATTTAATTGATTCTATGTATAATAAGGAGGATTAAAGATGGATGTAACTTTTCTTGAAATGTTGCTCTATATATTAGGAGCAATGTTATTAGTAGCATTAATTGTTTTAACGATTAAGGTAATATATTCAGTTAATCGTATTAATGTTATACTAGATAGTGTGGAAGCGAAAATGCGAACTGTTGATAAAGCTTTTAATGCTGTTGACAAAGTAGTAGATTCAATTTCTCTTGCAAGTGATAAACTTGTAGATGGTGTATCGTCATTGATAAGTCGAGTTTTTTCTCGTAAAAACAAAAAAAATAAAGAAAAAAAAGAAAGTGAGGAAATGTAAAATGGGAAAAAAAGGTTGGGGAAAGTTTGTTGTTGGAGCTGGAATTGGAGCTGGTTTAGGAATATTATTTGCTCCAAAAAAAGGTAGCGAAACAAGACATGAACTAAAAGAAAAATTTGATGAATTACTAGCTAAAGCTAAAGATATTAAAATGGAAGATGTTAAAAAAACAGTAGAAGATAAAATTGATGAATTAAAAAAAGAAATAAAAGATTTGGACAAAGAAAAAGTATTAAAAATAGCTAAAGAGAAAGGTGAATTAATTAAAGATAAAGCATCTGAATTAGTTTCTCTTGCTAAAGAAAAAGGAACTCCAGTATTACAAGATGCGGCTAAAGAAGTTAAAGAAAAAACGGTTAAGGTTTTAGAAGAAACAATTAAGAAAATTGAAAATAGTGAAAAGAAAAAATAATAATTAGGGCATCTATATGATGCCTTTTTTGGAGATTTATGGATAATTTTAAATTTAAAAAGTCCTATGGACAAAATTTTTTGCAAGATGATAATATTATTAATAATATTGTTTGTGAAAGTAATATTCTACCAAATAGTTTAGTTATTGAAATTGGTCCAGGTAGTGGTGTATTAACCAAAAAATTATCTCAGTGTGCAAAAAATGTTTTAGCATATGAAATTGATAATCGTCTTGAAGAAGTATTGGACGAAGAATTATATGATTGTCATAATGTTGATATAATTTTTGATGATTTTTTAAAGCGTGATATTACCAATGATATTATGAAGTATGAATATGATAATATTTATGTAGTAGCTAATATACCTTACTATATTACAACCCCAATTTTAATGAAATTAATTGAAAGTAAAATAAATTATAAAGGTATTACAATAATGATTCAAAAAGAAGTTGGAGATCGTTTTACTGCTAAAGTAGGAACAAGAGATTATGGATCAATAACGGTTTTTTTAAATTATTATTTTGATATTAGTAAATTATTTATTGTTAGTCGTAATTGTTTTATTCCAAAACCAAATGTTGATAGTGTCGTTATCGCTTTAAGAGAAAAAAAAGAAAAAATAAAGGTTAAAGATGAAAGTTTGTTTTTCCAAATTGTCAGAGATGCTTTTCGCTTTAAAAGAAAAAATTTAAGAAATAATTTTAAAAATTATAATTTAAGTGAAATAGAAGAAGTACTAGAAAAATATCATAAAAGTTTAACCAATAGAGCTGAAGAATTAGAAATTAATATTTTTGCTGATATAGCGAATAAACTTAGTAAATAGAATATTATTAAATAGAAAGCATATAATTATCTGGGGATGATTATATGCTTTTTAATATTGGTGATTTAGTTACAAGAAATTCTTATCATAATGATTGTGTATTTAAAATAGTAGATATTGATAATGATATAGCTTTATTAAAAGGAATAAATATAAGACTTTGTGCTGATAGTAATTTAGATGACTTAAAAAAGGCAACAAATGTTCAAGTGGATGATGATGAAATACTTGATCGATTTGGAGAGACACATCTAGATCGATGTGAGTATTTTTATTTACCCGGTAAGATACTACATATTGATGGTGATAAAGAGTATTTAGATCGCTGTATGAAATTTTATAAAAAAATTAATATTAAAGTTACTGGTAAAAAATTAAAAGAAGATGAAATAGCTAACCAAATACCTAATTTATTAAAGGAATACAAACCAGATATATTGGTAATAACTGGTCATGATGCTTATTATAAACGAATGGGTAGTGAAGAAGACAATACTAATTACAAAAATACTATGAATTTTATTAAAGCTATTCGTGAAGCTAGAAAAATGTATTCGCAAAATGAATTAATTATTATTGCTGGCGCATGTCAATCTAATTATGAAGAATTAATTAAGGCAGGGGCTAATTTTGCTAGTAGTCCCAAAAGAGTCAATATTCATGCCTTAGATCCAGCTATTATCGCTAGTTCTATTGCTTTATCAGATCGAAATAAACCAATTGATTTATTAGGAATTATAGATAAAACCAAATATGGAAAAGATGGAATGGGAGGAATAATTACTAATGGAACAATGTATGTGGGGTATCCAAGATGATTAATAAAATTAAAGAGGAAATAAAAAATAAACAAGGTGAAGTATTACATTTTCGTTTTAATGGAGCAAGAAATCAAATAGAGGAATTTGAAGGCATTATTGTGGGAATATATAATTATATTTTTACTATTAAAACAATTAATGAAAAAGAAGAATTAAAATCCTTTACATATAGTGATGTGTTAATTGATAATTTAGAAATAATAAAAAAATAAAGAGTATTTATTACTCTCTATTTTGTTATAAAAGTTTAATAAAGTTTTTTAAATATATTTTATTGATCGAAAATAACGAGAAGAACCATATCTTATTTCTTCTTTATGACGATCAATATATACTGGATTTTCATCATTAGGATAGAAAAGGACTGTTTCATGTATAACAGGTCTTAGCATATTTATCTTATCCTTTCTATAATATTTTTTTGGCATTAATAGTTTTATTTATAATTTGCGTGTAATGAATATAAATATAACTATTTTTTTATAGATAGCTAATATTTCTGGAACATTGTTATTTTGTGCGTTAAATAAACAATATATGAGAAGATTTGGTTGCTCGATAAATCTTTCACATTTTAGAACCATTAATATTTTTCTATTAAATTAATTATGCCGATTTACTACCATGTTTTATAGTATTAATCATATGATGAATATCTTTGTTTTTTT
>CAMNBS010000050.1 GCA_946533175.1 uncultured Clostridia bacterium | reverse complement strand
CATTAAATAGTTAAAAAACTCTTGTCAAGATAAACCAATTGTGCTACTATAATTAAGTCATGGCGAGATAGCTCAGTTGGCTAGAGCGATTGGTTCATACCCAATAGGTCGAGGGTTCGACCCCCCCTCTCGCTACCATGTGAAATTTTAAAGAGTGTCAAAAACGCTCTTTTTTTTTGATTTGTGCCGAAAAATTGTGCCATAGGTTTTTGTGCCTTAAATACTTGTTGATTTTTCATATAATTCATCAAATATTTTGGCACATTTTTTCTTTTCATCATCAAAAGAATGAGTATATATATTTAATGTAATATCTGCATTAGCATGTCCTAATTGCTCACTTATTGTTTTAGGATCTATTCCATGACTATTTAATATACTAGCACAAGTATGCCTTAATTCGTGAAAAGTAATTTTAGGTAAATCATATTTTTTAAGAAATTTTTGTAATAGTTTATTAGGTGTATCAGGATGCATATGTTCACCATTAATTGATGTAAATATTCTATCCGTACCAATCCACTTTTCTCCCATTTCTATAATATAACAGTTTTGCCACTCTTTCTTATCTCTTTCAATTTTTGGCCTAATGTCATAATATCTCCTTCTTTCTGACTTTAATTCTACATTGATGTTTCATTTAATAACAGCAACATTACTTTACATTTATGCTACTTATCGTAGCAATCAATATATCTATATAATATTTTAACATAGAAAAAAAGAATTTTTACATTCTCTTAATATCTTAATCTTCCGATTATCAAAAAACTGAGATTTCTCTCAGTTTATTCTATTTCATGCTTTCATTTACCCAAGATATAAAGTTTGTTGTTGAATTTCCTGTTCTTTCAGCTGTTGTGTGTCCTTGAGCCCAAATTGTTGCAAAATCAACATTCAATTTACCATAATTATTTAATGCTAATGCTAAATTCATTTCTGTTGTTAATGCAGTATCTCCTTGAGTAATTCCAGTTCTTATTCTCCAATTTTGAGCAACGGTTGATTTCTTGTATCCATCATAATAGTTTGTTAAATAATACATTGGATTATACATGTTTTGTCTAACAATTGATTCGTTTCCTAAATCATCTTTATTAGATAAGTCAGATTTATATTCACTTGCATAATTTGAATCATAGTCAGAATATGATGAATAGTCATTACTATTTAGTAAATCACTCATAATACTATCAAAATGTAGAGCATCAGTTTTATTGTTTCCAAACACATAGTTTTCTGCTTGCTTTCTACTTAAATCATCAAACGCTCCAACATTTTTTGATGCACTCTTACATTCTTTTACAAAGTCTTCAACACTTGTAATAGTAACTGATTTTTTTGATTCATTAAATGTTACCCAAGAGTATTTTGAAACGTATGATTTCATATCTGAAACATTATCATAATTATCGTTTAAATAGTTTGTTAGAGACTCTTCAATAACTCCTCTTAGGTAATCATAATATGATCCTGATGTATATATACCACTACTTGTTTTAGATAATGATAATACATTTCCATTATTATCTTTTAATTTTAATTAGATAACATACTTTGATAAGTTGCCAAATCCTCATCTTTAATAAATTCTACTTTCATATTGGCAAGTTTACCAATAAAGAATCTTTGTGCAACTCCACCTGGCTTTGTATAACTAGCACCAAAAGTTACAGGAACATCAAAATATAAGTTAAATCCACTAAAATCAAGCATTTTCACAAACTTATTATTCGTCATACTATCGATATTATAATACAAAATATTATTAATTCTTAAATACTCTACTTTTCGTGTTGTATTAACTGGAATATTTGATATTTCCTTAGCATTACCTGCTGCCTTAGAAGCCTTAGAACGATAATAATTTAAATCATTAGCAAGACGTAATTCAAAACCTGGCCAAGGTGAACCAACTTCATTTTTAGCACTCATTGGTGTTGCCATTTTATCCGTACTATTATTTTCTAATATTTCAAATGACAGATAGAAGTTTTTTTCAACATTTTCTTTATTAAATAAATATATTTCTGTATTTATATAATTTGTTCCATCAAATGTATATTCACCATCATAATACGCACCACTTTTCTTCCATGAAGCTTTTAAAGTAACTCCACCTTCAGCAGAATAATATAAGTGATCTTGATAATTTTCAAGTGTTGCATCATCATCTAGATATTGAGCTCTAAAATCTGAAATAGTTCCTTTAAAAAACCTTTGAGATGATCCAGATGGTGTCAAACTTGCTCCTATAGTTAGTGGAATATCAAAATAATTATTAAAACCAGTATAATCAAATGCTAAATCAAAATCACCATCATCAAGACTATAATAAAGTTTTTTATTAATTCGTAGTAAAGTGACTTTTGAAGTATCATATGAAATACCTGATGTGCTTTTCTTGTTTGTATCATCAATATTGGCACTAATTTCATAACAATCTCTTCCACTTTCTTTTCGGAATAAAAAGCCAGGATATCCTCGATCTTTATCCTCTAATTTAGCATTAATAAGTGTTGCTTGATTCACCTGAGTCTCATTTTTATCTTTAATGGTGAAAGACAGCATAAAATTTCTTTGCCAATTATTTTCATTAAATATGTACATTTCTGTATTAATATAATTTGTACCATCTAAAATAATATCATCACTAGTGGAAAAAGATGTACCACTTTCTAAGACTAAATCAGTACTTAAAACTTTCATATTAGCATAAGTCCATCCATCAAATATATATCCATCTCTTGTTGGTATAGGAAGTTCTCCATAAGTATCACCATTATTATAATATTTATATGGTATATTTATACTTCCACCATTAGGATCAAAGTTTACTTTAATTGATTTATTAGTTCCCTTTTCTTCAAAATCACCTGTTACCTTAACCTTAATACTTGCAAATAAATTATTCCATTCTTCCATCGAATAATCACTATTTTCGGTATTACCAACATTAATATAATCTGAAATCCACATATATAACTTATATTTATGAACAGTTTCAGTAGTTTGATTTTTTGAAATTCGTTCAACATATACTCGTGTATCACTAATATTACTATAATTCATATCTTCAAAAATAATTTCTTCTTCACCATCATCAATAGTTTTAGTTAAGGTAAATCGAAGTAAATCATCTCTTATTCTATTTTCATTAGTTTTTCCCTCTGGAATATCACCATGTAATAAATCAATAGCATAAACAATATCTTTTTCCTTATATTCATTTAATCCATCTATGGTAAATCCAATATAGAGATTCTCATCTAAATTATTCATAGGTTCAACCCTTGTCATTGATATTGTACTTGATGTTGTATAATGCATATAGATATTACCAACTACTAAATTATTAGCATAACCTGTTCTTGTATAATTAAAAAATGCATATCCAAATCTAAAAAGAAGAATTATTAGAAGTATTATTATAATAAATAAAAACAATCTAATTCTGTTTATTCCATTTTTGGAATCATTATTTACTATTCTTTCATTTTCTTTATTATTTTGAGTTTTTATATTTATTTCTTCTTTTAAATAATTATTTACATTTTTTTCTTTATTATTTAAATTATTTAGATTTTTTTTATTTGTTCTTTTTTTTGAATAATTATTTATATTTTTTTCTTTATTATTTAAATTTCTTTTATTTTTTCCCCTTGATTTATTATTTTTTACCTTTTTGTTTTGGATTTTACTACTATTTTTTTTGTAGTTGTTATTTTTGTAATTATTATTACTCATCTCTTACCTCCAAACAAAATATTCATACTATCATTTAACATTTAATATTATAGCCTTTTTTTATTATTTTTACAATGTTTTAGATTAACTTTTTTATTTTATCTTAGAAAAATAAAAAAAGAATAAATCTATTACAATTTACTCTTTAAAATAATTTAATTATGTCGTTAATTGTCACATAAATAATTAATGCTAACAATATAAAGAATCCAATATTATGAATAAGATTTTCGGTTTCAGCCTTCACTGGCTTACCACGTAATTTTTCAATGATTAAGAATAAAATTCTTCCTCCATCAAAGGCAGGAAAAGGAATTAAATTAACAAAACCAACATTAAGTGATAAAAGAGCTAATAAATAAAATAAATTTGATATCCCTGCACTCTTTGTTTGATCAACAGCTGAATATATTCCAACTGGGCCAGATAAATCTTTTACACTAACACCACCAATAAATAATTGTTTAATGGTAATAAAAATTTGTCTAATTAATGAACCAAATTTAGTAAAACTATACTTTATAGCTGCTAAAAAGCCATGTTCTACTTCATTAGCAAACTTAATACCATAACTATATCCCATTTTAGCAGCTTCTTCATCTTTAAGAGGAGTAATTTCTATATCCTTTGTTTCTTTATCTCTTAAAATGGAAAAAACAGCTTTATCATTACTAATCGCTAAATATAATTGTATATCATCTAAAGTTTTAGTATTATTACCATTAATAGCAACAATCTTATCACCACTTTGAAGTCCAGCTAAAGCCGCAGGTGATGATTCAATTACCCCTGGAATAATCGTACTATTACTTGGACTACCTATAATAAGTCCTAAAAAGAATAAAACAATTAATGCTAACAAAAAGTTATTACCTGCTCCAAAAAACATGACAAGAAGTCTTTGCCAAACTGGTTTAGATTGTAATAATCTATCTTTAGGAATTTCTTTATCTTCTTCCACACCTTCACCAGCTAATTGACAAAAGCCACCAATCGGTATAGCTCTGATACTATAAGTGGTTTCCCCTTTTTTTCCTTTTTTACTAAATATCTTTGGCCCCATACCAATAGCAAATTCATATACATAAATATTAAATAATTTAGCAAAAAAGAAATGTCCAAATTCATGTACAAAAACTATAATACCTAAAATAATTACAAAATAAATAATTGATAATATCATAATACCTCCTAAATAACTATACTATACACCAAAAAACCCAAAATCACAAATAAAACACTGTCAAGTCGATCAAGTATTCCGCCATGTCCAGGAATTAAATTACTAAAATCCTTAATTTTATAGGAACGCTTGATACTGGAAAAGAATAAATCTCCAAATTGACTTAATATTGTTAAAATAAAACTCAATAAAATAATTACCCAGACATTTCCATTTCCAATAACCCAAACATAATAACAAGAAGCCACTATTGTTCCGCAAATACTTCCACAAACACTTCCTTCCACCGTCTTATTTGGGGAAATAACAGGACATAATTTCTTCTTACCAAAGGTTTTACCACCTAAATAAGCAAATGTATCAGTTACAATTGAAATTGAAAAACAATATATAACATATTCTAATCCCATTAATCGAATTCTTAAAAAATTATTAAATAAAAAACCAATTAATAATACCGTACTAAATAACCATATAGCATCTTTATAATTATATTTTTGAACATCACTATTTATGATTATACTAAATACATAAATCATAAACATAATTCCTAATACTAAAAATCCATATATATTACCATAATACATGTCTTTATAATTATATAAGATTAGAAATAATACAATAAAATAACTCAACCATTTCATATAATCTGGAATATTTTTTTCTAATCGCATAATTTCCCATAAAGATATTAACCCTAATATACTTCCAAAGACTATATAATAAATATCGCCTAGTAACAAAATAGGAATAAAAATAATTAACATGAAGATGGCGCTAATAAATCTATTTTTCATACTACCTCCAACTATACACTTATCATTATATAACTCCTTGTAAAATATTACAAGAAAAAAGAGAAACGATATTTCTCTTTTTTAACAATTTACACTTTGTACTATTTATTTCCTAAAGCTTTTAAACATTGATCCATACTAACTGAATTAACAAGTGACAAAATGATTTCAATAATATTAGGAGCAAAGAAAATAATTAAAACAGCAACAGCTCTTTTTAAAAAATTATTCTTAGCTTTACTCATTCCATCCTTATTATCGGAAAAAACTATTTTAGCAAAATCAATGGATGTCAAAATAAGTAAAATAATTGGTGCAACAATACGAATAACTCGAAAAATATCATTGATTTCATCAATTAACTTTTGATCAAATACCTGTGTACATGAAACCACTTCATCAGCTTGAACATTTATTGTCAATATACATACGATAAAGATAAAAATTAAAGCATTAATAATTTTTTTGTTCATATAAAATCACCCACAAGATAATAATATCACATTATTTATTTTTTTCAAATAAATCTCGATAAATTTCTAA
>CAMNBS010000049.1 GCA_946533175.1 uncultured Clostridia bacterium | reverse complement strand
CCTCCAATTCTCGTTTCCAACAATCAATAATTTTATCTTTATCACGAGTTTTACAAATTTCTAATCCCTTTTTACTATAACTATCCATTATCTTTTTATTCTCTATTAAAAAACAAATTGTTTGAGATAAATTCTTTATATCATCTTCATCATTAACACCAGCAGCATATTTAAAGCGATCTTTCAAAAAAACAATTTCGCCATTTTGATGGTTGCTAATTATTTCCTCTACCCCTAATAGCCAATTAAAACTAATACTAGGAATACCACACGATATAGCCTCAACTAACGAATTAGCATACCCTTCGTATCTGCTGGTCATCACATACAAACTAGAATTATATAAAGCCTTTTTAATATCTTTTTCTTCCCCTCTAAAGCTTACAACCTCATCAAGATGTAACTTTTTTATTAAATCAGTAAAGTACATCTTTTCACACCCAACAATTTCTAATCGCCAATCAGCATGCTTTTTATGTACATTCGAAAATGCTTTAATAAGGACATCAAATGCTTTTTGTTTATCAAATCTTCCTACAGCAACAATTTTCTTTTCATTATAATTATATAAATTACTAGGTACAATGCCAAGAGGATTATATATTTTTTTGATTAATGGTCTATTTTTTGACAATACTTTCTCATATACTTTTTTACTTTCATCACTTGACACAATCAATAAATTAGTATAGTCACATAATAATTCAGTAATTATTTTTTTCTCCTTGATATTATTACAATAATAATGATTAGCATCCCTTATAATTATTTTATAATTTTTTTTTAAATAAGGCATCCATTTTATCGCAACTTGTACCCTTCCAAATATTAAAATATCTTTTTCATTTATTTTATTAAATATTTGTTTCTTCTTAGTTTTTAAAAAAAAATTATTAATTCGATAATATAAACTATATATTCTCTTTTTTAAAACATTTTTGTTATTATGCCAACCACTTAAATAATTATGTTCATCTATATAAATTCTTTTAACTGTATCTTTATAATCAAAGAATTCCTCTTTCTTTGTTTTCTTTAAACTTATAACATTCACATCGTAAAATGAGGATAAATTATTTGCAAGAAGCGAAACAATCCTTTCAACTCCACCCATTTTATCAATATTCTCTTCAAAAATATATACGCTCATTTCATCACCATCTATTTATTTATAAATAAAAATATCATACTACATACAACTAATAGAATTATAATCAAGACAATATAAACCCACTTTTTCAATCTTCTTTTTTTCTTTTTATGTTTAGCAAGTTTCAATGGTGATTTTTTTCTAGGATGCGGACTATCTAATTCTAAACTTTCTTCCTCTTCTTCAAAAAAAACATTCTTTTTTTTAGGTTCAAAAGAATTATCATCTTTTTTTATCACACGATTTTTTCTTGTTAATTTAACTTCCTTTTTCTTCTTCATTTTTTCCTCGCATAATTACAACAATATTAATTATACTATTTTTTATAAGAAAAGAAAAGGATTAGATATATCTTTAAGACTTCTTTTGACGATTAATTACTTTGTCAAAATACCACTTTGGATATAAAGATTTTCGAATATTCATATCTTCCTTATTTTTTTCAATTGATTCATTGTGATTATCTACACGATATCCTATTAACTTTTTAGGAAGATACACAAATTTAGTATTATCATCTGCTAATACCAATAACCCCTGCCAATCATTATCATAAACTAAATCCGTAGGAAAAAAATCTTTCTTAATATTCTTTTTAATAAATGTTACACTACTGGTACATATATATTTATTTCTTCTCAAAGCTCTTACTTTGAAAAATTTCTTTTTTTGAAAAATAGAAAAGCGAAGAGGGAAAAGAAAAAATCGCATCCAAAACAACTTTTTACTTTGTTTAATTTTTTTATCACCAGATATTTCATAATTATCAGTAAAAATAATACTTGCATCCTTATTTTTTAAATAACATTTTTGAATTTCTTTCGTATAGTTTCGATCATATACATCATCTTGGTGAGCAATAGTTATTAATTTACTATCAGAAGAATTAATAGCAAAATTATAATCTCCACCTTTATTACTTTTATTTTCATTAATCATAACTCCTAATGCATATTGACTAGCTAAATCCAAAATATAATCATTAGGTGTACTTGTAGCAATAACTACATTAGATTTGACACTTTGATTTAAAACTGACTTAATACATTCTTCTAAATCATCACTTTCTTCATATGCCAAAATAACAAAAGTATGAAGAGCCATAAATACACCTACTTTCAATAATAATTTTAACATAAAAGATTAAGAAGCGCAAAAACAAGACAAAAAAATGTCAAATTCAGGGATTTTGTCCATCTTTCCTTTATAATCATAACTTTTTTTAGTATAATTATAATAAGGATGGTAGGATGAAAGAAGTAAAAGAAAAAAAGAAGTTTAGAATATATCCATTTTTTCTAGGAATGGCTTTAATATCATTTATTGCATATTTAATAATTGAAATAATGAACTATACCAGTTTTTTAAATTTTATACCAAAATTATTAGGTATAATTGTTATTTTTCTATTTTTAATTTGTTTTATTATTATTAGTTTCAAAAATAAAGAAAAAAGGAAAATAACAGTTGTTGTTGGAAGTCTGTTAATAATTTTATATAGTGTATTTAATTGTTTATTAACTTTAAATATAATTAATTTACCTAATGACGAATATATTCCTAATTTTTATAATCAACCCTTAACTGTTATCAATGAATGGAAAGAGAAAAATAATATTGAAATAATAGAAAACTATGAATATAACGATAAAATTAAAAAATATTACGTTATTGCTCAGGATAAAAATTATCCTACATTATCCAAAGATATCGAAGAATTAACATTGACTATTTCTCTTGGACCAGATTATAACAAAGAAATCATTGTTCCAAATTTTATTGGACTTAATTATCAAGATGTTTTAAAATACGCCGAAGAAAATTACCTAAATAATGTTTCATTTGAATTTGTACCATCTGCCAATCAATTAGATACAATAATTAGTCAAGATGGAAGTGGAACCAGAAAACGAAGTGATAAAATACTTTTTACAGTAGCAACAAATGAAGAAAATAAAGAAACTAATATAATTGATTTTAAAGGAAAAAGCTTATTATATGCTCAAACATGGCTAGCAAGAAATGGATTTAAGGTTGATATTAAATATGATTATAGTGAAAAAATAGATAAAGATTATGTCATTGATCAAAGTGTTATTAATGAGACTAAAGATCCCGAGGTCGACACTATAACCTTGACTGTTTCAAAAGGAAAAATGATTGTTGCTCCCGATATAAATAATATGTCAACAGAAGAAATCAACGAATGGATTATGGAAAATGGAATTAAAGTTAAATATAACGAAATATATGATGATAATACTGCTTTGGGAGATGTTGTTTCATCATCTATCAAAAAAGATGATGTCGTTGGTGTAGGAACGGAAATAGAAATAACTATTTCTAAAGGGAATTTAGAAATGATTAAAGTTAATAATATTAATGAATTTGTTAATTGGGCTGAAACTAATAAAATTGATTATCAAATAAATTATGAATATAGCAATACTATTCCAAAAGATGCAATAATTAAAACATCTCATCAAATTGGAGAAAAAATTAAAATTGACGATACAGTTATAATAACAGTATCTAAAGGAAAAAGTATTAGTATTCCTAACTTTATAGGAATGAGCAAAAAAGCTATTCAAGAAAAATGTTCTAATATAAACTTAAGTTGTAGCTTTAAAAAAGGTGGCTTAACCGAAAATACCAAAGCTGATATTGCCATAAGTCAATCAAAAAAAGCAAATACCGTTGTTTCTGAAGGTACTAGTCTTATTATTACAGTTAGTTCAGGTATTATCGAAAAAGTAAATATTCCATCTTTTAAAAATAAAACCAAAAGTGAAATTCAATCTAGTTGTAAATCACTAGGCATAACCTGTAATTTCAAATATCAATCAGGATATTCTAGTGTTAATAAAGATGTATGTATTAGTCAAAGTAAAGAAGGAACGATTAATAAAGGTAGCAGCATTACTATTACTTTAAGTAATGGTCCAGCAAAAACATATACAATTATTATTGATGCTAATCAATTAAGTAGTGGCAATCCAACAGCAACTAAAAATACATTAGAATCCAAATTGAAAAATGCATGCCCTGGAGTTAATTTTAATTTCAAATTTGAAAAAGCTAATTCTGGAATTGGTTATTTATCCCCTAATAGTGAAGTTAAAGTTGGATCAAATAAACTAGTACAAGGTAAAACATACAATGTTATTATCAATAGTAACTAAAATAAAAATCAAGCAAAACTTGATTTTTTTAATACATTCTTTTATTCGATATAATTAAATCCATCTTAACATCATAGTCATCATAAGGAATAGAATCAATTATTAATTCATCATAACAAATACCAACTTTATAGATATTCTTATTTATTAAAAAGCGATCATAATAACCTTTACCATATCCTATTCTATTTCTTTTTTTATCAAAACATATTCCTGGAACTATTATCATATCAATCAAATCATTATGAATATTTTGCAAATCATATACTGGTTCATCTACCCCAAAAGAACTTTTCTCTAAATCCATATTGGGATAATATTTAAAAAATAATAAATCATTTTCTACAACTCGGGGTAATAATATTTTTATTCCTAACTCTACTAATTTCATTATTAATGATTTTGTATCAACCTCGTTATTCAAACTATAATAAATGGCAACAACATGAACCTTTTTAGAAAGAATTAATTTTATTAGTCTATTAGTAATAATAGCATCTTTTTCTTTTTTATTTAATATATTTTTTCGAATAACAAGATAATTTTGTCGTAATAAGTCTTTTGTCATTAATCTTTAACCTTTATATCCAACATTCCTACAATATCTCGACATTGAAAAGTATTGATAATAATTCCTCTAACTGATTTTTTATCAAACATAATCCCATTTATATTACAAGTAGTAAAGTCAACATCTTTTAAATCAGTACCAATTATTTCGCTATGATAAAATGTATTTCTATCAAAAGATAAATTTTTAACAACTATATTTTCAAAAAAACTCTCAGATAAATCACTATCACTAATTATTATATTATGCATAATAGTTTCGGTAAAATTAGCATATTTCATTTGACAGTTATCAAAAAAAATGTCTTTTAAATTAGCATTTATAAAAGATATCCCCGATAATTTACAATTATGAAAAACACATCTTGTAAGATATTGATTATCAAAAGAAGTATTTGATAAATCGCAATCATTAAAAATACAATCAATAAGCTCAACATCTTCAAGGATTACTTTTTGAAAATCAATATGATTAAACGCACAGCAGTCAAAAGTTTTATTAACAATCTGAACACTCTCTTTCACTGACGAAATAATAGCGTTAGAAAAGTCATTATTTTCGATACATTCCGTAAATGTTTTTTCTTCTTGATATTTTATTTTTGGTTTATTAATTTTCATCATTAGTTCCTACTCTTTATATATTATCCACCAAATCGGCGATTTCTATTTTGAAATTCTATTATAGCTTTATCAAACTCTTCCTCATTAAAATCAGGAAACAGAACTTTAGGAAAATAATATTCAGCATACGATGACTGCCATAACATAAAATTACTTATTCGCATTTCCCCACTTGTTCTAATAACAAAATCCAAGTCTGGTAAGTCTTGATACATCATATGACTTATTAAATTTTCATCGATATCTTGAACATTTATTTCACCATTTTCTACTTTCTGAATTATTTTCTTAGTCATATCTACAATTTCACATCTTCCACCGTAATTAAGACAAATATTAAAAACATGTTCAGTAAATTGACTTGTAGCTTCTTCTAAGTTTTCAAGGCTATTTCGAACATCTTCGCGTAAATTATCTCTTCTTCCCGAAAACAATACTTTAATCTCATTTTTAACAAATATTTTTTTCTTTTCGGTAAACATTTTTACAAATAAATCCATTAAATAATTTACTTCTTTTACATCACGTTTAAAATTTTCTGTTGAAAAAGCATAAACAGATAGATATTTAATACCTAGACTAAAAACATGTTTAACTAGTTTTTGTAAATTTTCAGCTCCTTTTTTATGCCCTAAACTTCTATTCAGACCATGATTTTTAGCCCATCTTCCATTACCATCCAAAATAATCCCTACATGATTAGGTAATCTTTCTTCATTCATAAACTCACTCCTAAAAAAATTTTATCAAATTTTCACATAAAAGTCATTATAAATCATAATATTAACAAAAAAAAGAGCCAAAGCTCTTTCTATTATTTATCAATTTTAGAAACTGTACCAGCACCAACAGTTCTTCCACCTTCACGGATAGAGAACTTAGTACCTTGTTCTAGAGCAATTGGGTGAATTAATTCAACATGAATGTTAACATTATCACCTGGCATTACCATTTCAGTTCCTTCTGGTAATGAGATAACTCCAGTTACATCAGTAGTTCTAAAATAGAATTGTGGACGATAATTTGCAAAGAATGGTGTATGACGTCCTCCTTCTTCTTTAGATAATACGTATACTTCAGCATCAAATGTAGTATGAGGTGTAACACTTCCTGGTTTAGCAAGAACTTGTCCACGTTCTACTTGTTCACGAGAAATTCCACGAAGTAATACTCCGGCATTATCTCCTGCTTCAGCATAATCTAATTGTTTTCTGAACATTTCAATTCCAGTAACAACTGTTTTTTGAGTATCTCTAATACCAACGATTTCAACTTCATCATTAAGTTTTAATTGTCCACGTTCTACACG
>CAMNBS010000048.1 GCA_946533175.1 uncultured Clostridia bacterium | reverse complement strand
GTTACACTTGTTTTTTGAATGTTAGTTATTGTAAATCCTTCAGCTTCGCTTCCTACAATATCTAATGTTCTATATCCAGCTACAGCATCTTCTTTTATGGTATATACATATTTTTTACCTTCACGATTATAGATAGGTAATGGTTTAAATGTATATGTCCAATTGCCATCTGAATCTGCAGAAATAGATTTACTATCATATTCCATATCATCTTGGAATAATCTTATTGTAATACTTTCTGGGCGTGTTTTATCAGTATTGTTACCATCTTCCCATACCTTAATTACTTTTACTTCTGTATTAACATTTTTATTATTATATGTATAACTATATGATACATTTGAATTTACAATTTCACCTGTTGCTTTACTATCATTAATTGTTGGAGAATATGAATTATTTTGATCTACTTCCCCTTCTTCAATAAATGTTATCTTATCAAATTCAAATTTCTCATCAATATTAACTTCTTCAATAGTATATGTACTTCCAGTTAGAAGATTGATAATTCGTAAATTCCAGCCTTTTTTCATTCCAACTGTAAATGTACTAGAACTTGGAGCAGAATAATATCCTGTATAATATTGATATTTATCATCTACTTTACCAGCATATAAAACTACATATTCATTTCCATCATAAAGATATGTTATAAATCCCGTTTCTTCATTATAATTAATACTTTCAGCTGGTAGTAAATCAGATGGTGTTAATGTTTTAATTTCTGCTGTTGCGCCTTCTACTGAAAGACCATCTTTAGCGTAAATAAAATCTGCTGTTGATGAGTTTGATTCTTTTACTGCAAACCAAACATCTTTATTTTCTTTATCTTTTACATTTATATCAAAATAGAATAATTGATCATCAAAATGAGTAGCATCCTCACCATATGAAACTGTCTTTGTTACATTAATCCAGCTTCTTCTATTATTAGTTGCATTAAGTTCTGCAACATTTTCATTAAGTTCTCCTACTATGTAATAGTAATCACCTATTTTATAATATGTTCCATTATTAGGAGCTTCTTCACCATATCTTATTAACATTGTTAAATTTCCGTTAATTAACATTGGATGAACAATATCAGCTTCAATTTCCCAATTATAAACATCACTACCTATTTCTCCAAAAGAATAGTCATGTCCTGGTGTTCGAAGATTTACGTTGCCATTTTTATCAACTGTCATAATTCCAACGGCAATGTAGGCAGATCCTTTAAATTGATTACCACTATTAAGATTTAAATTAAACCAATCAGTTTGATCTCTTAATATCTTAAGAGTTACTGGGCTAGCTTCTCTTTCATCAAGTTCATTTTCCCATTTTTTTGTAATTGCAAGCATTTCTGAAGCTTGTGTATTTACAGGTTCTGGAACATCATAGTCATCATGATCAACACCGTTCCAACCTTCTCTGGTATCTTCAAAGAATAAAGTTGCAACTGTATTAGTGTATAGAATATAACCATTTCCACTTTTTACTAAATATGGTTTAATTGCAGGATCAATTACTTCTTGATTTGTTTTATTACCATTTTCATCTTTTAAATAATATTTTTTAGTTGTTGTATCAAAGACGATATCATCTTCTTCATAATCATATAAGATTGTACCATTTCTTAAATCAGCAATTAAATCTAAAGTTACTTGACTAGGCCATACATCAAAGGTAACACGATACGTTACACCATTTTCTAGAACTTCATCACCCAAATCCCAAATTACTTCACCTTTTTTATTAAAGATTGCTTCTGGGGCATCAGTCCACTCAGTATTTCCTTTATAATATTTAAATGATTTATCATCAACATCTAATAGATGACTTACGTCTGATTCAGCAACTACATTGCTGGTTGTACCATCATTAATTGTTGTGTTAGCTATTCCTAACCAATCGCTAATTTGATTAAAAATATTTGCCATGGCAGTTTGTAATCCATTTGTATCGGTAGCTTTAAAATATTTTCCAGTTACACCATCGTAATCTGTTTCATTAGTAATATTAGTTCTTGGAGTACTATTATAAGCATCATATACTAAATCATCTAAGTAGTCTGCTTCTCTACCATAAGCATATATTCCATAAAATGTTGTATTACTTTCTTCTAAAGTTGTAACTGTTTTATAATTTTGAACATTTTGTACTTCATCTCTTGCATGTTCATAATATTGTCTTGAATTTTCTCCTGTTGGAGATCCGTTTCCACTAGTAACGGATTGTGATGGTTCACCATCAGTTATAAAAATTATAAATGTCTGATTAGCATTATTTGCTGTTCTTAAATTTCCTAATTCAGTAAGTGTTTGTTGTAAAGCAGCTTCATAATTAGTTCCAGATGGATAATCATCGATTTGACGACTGTTTCTTGAACCATCTTCAGATAAAATATCAATAATATCATTTTTATCTGTTGTCCAATCAACTAATGTTTTCGTTCCACCAGTACCATTAGAGAAACCAATCATAGCAATATTTGTATTACTATTAATATTATATAATTGATTAACAAAATTTCTTACTGTATATTCAGCAGCATCCGCTCTTGTTGTGGTATATCGATCGCCATTATATGCTTCATAAGAACCATTACTATTTCCTCTTCGATATAACTGACCAGTATAAACTTCATCAGCACCAAGAAGTTCATAACTATTTCCTACTCTCTTATATAATGGAAAATATCCAGTATATCTATTACTAATATTTCCTTCTGTGTAATCAGGATCTAATTTATTAGTTCCTATAAAACCAACATTACCTTTATCGTCAGTTCCATCAATCCAATATTTAATCATACTACTTGATACATCATATACTAGTAACACATTTATTGGTTTAGCAGTCGTAACTGGATCAGCATCACCAGTTACTGTAAGTTCAAGTGTATAAGTTCCATCATGATTATCATGTAAGATTTTTTCATGTTCTGGTATTTCATTAACTGGATCGGTTACTTTGATGATATATTCATCACCACTCTTAGTATGAATTATTATTTCTTCTTCAGTACTAAATGATTTTAAACTTTGAATTGTATAATCATTAGAATCAGAAATTTTTGATAAACTCAAAACTTCTTCATTACTAATTAAAATCTCATATACATCAGATAGAGAAATATCTATTCCCAATTTGCTATTTAAATTAGAAAGTAAAATACTACTTCCACCAGCTATACTAAACTCATACCCTCTATGAGTGAATACTACTTTATAATCAATATCTGCATTATTTTCGTTATCAGTAGATTCATCATCTGTATTCTGGTTATCAATGATATTCTCACTATCAGTAGTTATATTATCAATATTTTGTTCTTCAACATTATTCTCATTATCATTTGTTGCATCAACTATATTATGCTCATCATTATTTAGATTGTCATTTGTTTCTTCCTTGATGTTTGCATCTATATTATTTTCATTTATGATATTGCTATTGTTATTTATTTCACTATTATCTTCTTGATTAATAGACTCATTTTCAATATTTTGATTATCGTTGATTTCTTCAACATCGTCTTTTTTTATTGTTTCACCATCAGTGTTGATTTTTTCAACATTATTTTCATCTACAACTTCAGTTTGTGTTGTGTTGACTTTTTCAACATTCTCTTTTTCTTCTTCAGTGGACTCAATATTTTTATTTTCTTCAATATTACTTTCTTCTACTACATTATTTTGAACATTCGAAGTTGTAATTTCATTATTATTAGCAGTAACATTACTACTTTTTTTATCGTCGTTATTGTTATTTGGCGGCGACTCCTCTTCTAATCTTGATTTTTGTTCAACACTAACTTCACTTTCTGAAATATCTACTGGACTATTAGATACTTCATCAGCTTTAACATTTAATGTTAAACAAAGAAACATTAGTACTGCAAAAATAATGCTAATTACCTTTCTAGAATTTTTCTTCATAACTTCAACCTCCCATAAAATATTTTTAACAATAACTTCGCAAAAATACATAAATTATTTTATATTGTTAACATTTTTTTAAATTCACACGAAAAACGCACAAATTTCTCCTTCGCACCTAAATATAATAACACTTTTTATCTAAATGTCAAACATTTTTTTATATTTATTTCTATTATTTGTTATTTTTACATTTTTTCATGTTATTATTAGTTTATTTTATAATTTTATCATACATAAATTCAAAAAAAGTACTTTATAATAAAATACTTTTCTATCAAAATCAATATCCTTTTTTACGATATTCTTCTAATAATTCATTAAAACGATTAAAGTGTACTACTTCTCTTTGCCTTAACCATAATAGTGGCCCTAATATATCAGGATCATTCGTTAAATTAATTAAATTTTCATAAACAGCTCGAGCTTTTTGTTCTGCGGCAATATCTTCCGTTAAATCAGCAATTGGATCACCGGTTGTTGCAAAATAAGCAACAGTAAATGGTACACCATTACTATCTGTTGGGTATAGTCCTTTTTTATGTTCAGCATAATGTGCATCAAGACCAGCCCTTTTAATTTCTTCAAGAGATGCATTAGCCATTAATTGAGAAATCATCGTCCCTATCATTTCAACATGAGCAAGTTCTTCCGTTCCAATATCAGTAAGTAGGGCCCTCCCTTTATCATCAGGCATAGTATATCTTTGATTTAAATATCGAAGTGCAGCAGCTAATTCGCCATTACTTCCACCATATTGAGTTACTAAAAGTTTAGCCATTCGTAAATCTTTAGATTTAATATTAATAGGATATTGTAATCTCTTTTCATATGCCCACATATTACTTTACCCATGGCCATGATGTATTTTCCCATTCAAATGGAATATTATTATTAATATTTCCTTTCACACCAATTGGTCCATATTTCCTTTCATAATTTGTAATTAATTCATTAACTTTATTTCGATATTCAATAAATTTTCTTAAAGCATTTTGATCATCAGGATGAACATCTAAATATAAGTTAATATCATGCATCATAAAAGAATACTCTCCGATATTAATTAACATCTCTTCTTTTTCACTATTAATATTTAATTTAGCCACTTTATAATCTTTATACGGTATATATTCATTTTTAAATGCATTTCCTTTTAAATAACCTTCATATGAATCAAAAAGATTTAGCGTATTTTTTTCATTTTGAAAAGTAGCACTTCCATTTAAGACATTAAAACCACTATAATTAGAAGTTGTATTATTAGGATCAAAATTATTTGACATACCAGCAAAATCGGTCGCATTAAAACTATTTTGATTAAATGGTATTTCTTGTTTCATCATATTTACATTATCATAAAAATCATAATTCATTATATCCTCCTATCAATACTATTTTATTTATAGTGATAAAGATTGATAAGGAAAATAGCCTAATTATCTTTGATTATAACATCACGTATATCATCAATATTTATTATATCGTTATCTAATGTAATTAAATGATTATTAACCTTCCCTGCTATCTTAGTATTATATTCTTTATTAGTAGTAATTATTTTTACATCAACATTAAAAATATATCCGTTACGATTAAATAGTTTATTTATCTTTTCTTTAATTGATAAGTTACTTATTTCTTCTTTATCTTCTTTTATATCAACTATTTCATTATTTCCATTAACATCACAAAAAGATTGATTATTACCGATTTTACCATTGATTTCTTTTACATAAATTTTATTTTTTTTCATCTTCATCCTCCCATTTCATTTTATGATATTACTTTAAAAAGTATAATTAATTATCTTTATCACATATTATATATATGAAGAAAAATAACCTTAAAATAAAAATGACTTTATCACTAGTCCTTTTTATTGTTATTAGTTTAATATCCATATATAGTTCTCAAAATATTTCTTCTGATAATATTGGAAATATTTTTGTTAAACAAGTGATTTTTTATATTATTGGAATAATAATACTTTTAATTTCAAGCTATTATAAAGATGTTATTATCAAATATAATTATCTATCATATATTGGCCTATTATTTTTACTTGCTCTTCTTCTATTTTTAGGAGTAAGTATTAATGGTAGTCGCTGCTGGCTCTTTATCGGTCCAATAAGTTTTCAACCTAGTGAGTTTATGAAAATTTCTTTAATAATACTAACAGCTAACTATTTATCAAAATCCTCTAAAAAAAAATCATTAAAAACTGAATTAATAATATTATTAAAACTATCTATCTTTTTTTTATTACCGGCAATATTAACCTTTTTAGAACCTGATACAGGGGCGGTCATTATTTATTATGTTATTTTAATATCGATGATTCTATATCGTGGTATAAATAAAAAATGGTACTATATCTTTTTAATTACAATAACAATAATTAGTAGTAGCATTACTTTATTATATATATTCAAGCATGACTTATTAATTAATATTTTAGGAGAAAGCTTATTCTATCGTATCGAAAGAATTCTTAATTGGTCCAATGGAAGTGGATATCAACTTGAAAACTCTTTAATAGCAATTGGTTCAAGTGGACTAAAAGGATTTGGTTTTAATAATACTCCATTATATTTTCCTGAATCTAGCACAGATTTTATTTTCACGACCTTTTCATCGAACTTTGGTTTTTTAGGAGTATTATTTCTTATTATTATCATTATTACTTTTGATACAAGTATTTTATCATTGTGTAAAAGAAAAATTGCTATTCATGACAAATACCTTCTAGTTGGAATATTTTCCATGCTTTTGTATCAACAAGTTCAAAACATCAGTATGACAATTGGACTTCTTCCAATTACAGGTATTACTCTTCCTTTTATTAGTTATGGAGGAAGTAGTTTATTATCATATATGCTTGCAGCTGGGTTTATTTTTCGAATTTGCCACGATAATAAAAAATATATGAATTAATTTTTAATAAAATTATCAAAAACAGTTGACTTTATAATTATTTTTGATATACTTATAAATGTCTACTTTTGATGCGGATGTAGTTTAGTGGTAGAACTTCAGCCTTCCAAGCTGACCATGTGGGTTCGATTCCCATCATCCGCTCCA
>CAMNBS010000047.1 GCA_946533175.1 uncultured Clostridia bacterium | reverse complement strand
TTACTTATACTCAAAATAATGGGGCAGCGTGGTCAATTTTACAAAATGAACGAATTCTTTTATTAATTGGAACCGTTATTGTGTTATTTGTTATTCATAAGTATTTAAATAAAGAGAAGATATCTAAATTAGAAACTTGGATATATGGTATGATTATAGGTGGTATTATAGGAAATTTTTTTGATCGATTAGTTTTTGGTTATGTTATTGATTTTTTAGATTTTTATATTTTGGGATATAATTATCCAGTCTTTAATTTAGCAGATTCTTTTATTGTAATTGGCATTATTTTATTAATAATAGTGAATATTAGAAAGGAGAAGAACAATGATAAATATAGAAGTTAGTGATAACGATAATCAAAGAATTGATATATATTTATCACAGAAATTAGATATTTCCCGTAGCAAAATTCAAAAATTAATTAAACAAGAGAAAATTTTAGTTAATAATCAAAAGACAAGTAATAATTATGTCGTTGAATTAGGTGATATTATTACTGTTAATGATGAATTATCTTTTGAAATAAATCTTAAAGCTCAAGATATTCCTTTAGACATTTTATATGAAAATGATGATTTATTAATTATTAATAAAAAAAGTGGAATGGTTGTTCATCCAGCTCCTGGTAATTATGAAAATACTTTAGTTAATGCTCTTTTAGGAAAATATTGTCTATCTAGTGATAATATGCGTCCTGGAATTGTGCATCGACTTGATAAAGATACTAGTGGGATAATGCTAGTTGCCAAAAATGATTGGGCACATCAAAAACTTAGTGAAATGATTAAAAATAAGCAAGTTAAACGAACTTATTTAGCGGTTGTTTGTGGAGTAATAAATCATGAAACAGGAACTATTGATGCTCCAATAGGACGAAATCCTAATAATCGTGAAAAAATGATGGTAACGGATGTTAATAGTAAAAAAGCGGTAACGCATTTCAAAGTGTTAAAACGTTTTTCACATCATACCTTGATTGAATGTCAATTAGAAACCGGAAGAACACATCAAATAAGAGTTCATATGGCATATATTGGATATCCTATTTTAAATGATCCAGTATATGGTAAAGAAATAATTCATGAAGATTTTGGACAAATGCTTCATTCAACAAGAATTGAGTTGAATAATCCTCGAGATAATAAACATTTAAAATTTGAAGTAGATGCCCCTAAAGAATTTTATAATATATTAAAAGAAGTGGAGAATAGTTAATGAAAAAAATATTGTTGGTGTTAATTATAATTGCAGTAGGATGTTATTTTTATATGACTAGAAATAAAGTCGAAGAAGAAAAATTTATTTATCAAGATATATTAGATAATATTATTGGTAGTGTTGATGTAAATAAATATACTATTTACGGAAAACATTTAAATGTTGAAGGTGATATTAAAAATCCTGGTGATTATACTTTAGTTTTTAAAAATAATGAAGAAGAAAAAGAAATTAAGACAATTATTAAGGATAATCATTTTGCTACTAATGAATATATTAATGAAGGAATAAATTTGGAGAAACTAAATATTGGAGAATATCTTTTTCTATTAAAAGATAAAGCAAATGGAAAATATTATTCCCTAATTAATAAAACTCCTTATCATGATAATATTTATTATACAATGACTAAGAATAATAAAAATAATTTAATTACTATGAAAGAAGAAAAAAAAGATAACATTGAGTATTGGAAAATGGTTATTGAAGAAAAATCTTTACCCGATGAATATTATGATGTTATTATCGATCCAGGACATGGTGGTGTTGATACAGGAGCTAGTAACGGTAGTTATCATGAATCAAAATATACTTTAGAATATGCCCAAAAATTATATGAAGAATTAACTAATGCGGGTTTAAAAGTTAAAATGACGCGAGAAAAAGATGAAAAAATTGCACACTATGGTGTTGGTTCAAGAACAGGTATTCCGTATGAAGCCAAAGCTAAATTGATGTTATCAATTCATTTTAATAGTTCAAATGGTCGTGCGAATCGTGGAGTAGAAATATATAAAGCTTTTAATGATAATAATACTTTTGCTAAAGTATTAGCTGATAATCTTGTTAATAGTACTAGTAGTGTTTATTCCAATAACACTCTTCATCAAGTAATAGATGGGGTATATATGCGTGTTTATTCAAAAAGTGATATCAAAGGTCTTGCCAATGATGCTAAAAAAGGTGGATTTGAACCATATCAATTAGATGAAAATACTACATATTATTATTTCATTCGTGAAACAGGAGGAATCAATACTAAAGCCTTTTCTGACGGAAGAAATCCCAAGTATGATGCTAATCCATATCGTAATTCAAATCAAGGTACAGAGGGATATTTATGTGAGTTAGCTTATATTTCTAACAAAGAAGATTTAAAACGAATTTTAAATGAGAAAGAACAATTTGTTGAAGGACTAAAGAAAAGTGTTCTTCAATACGTTAATGAATAAAAAATATAAAAAATTATCTAGGAAAGTTGATTTTCTGGATTTTTTTGTCTATAATTATTGTATATATAAAGGGTAGTAGGGTGTTTTTATGGAAAATGAGAAAATTACAATAGAAGCATTAGAAAAGAAAGTAGCAAGCTATACTAAGAAGGGCTGGGATTTAATATATAAAGCTTATCAATATGCCAAAAAATGTCATGCTGGTCAAACACGAGAAAGTGGGGAAGAATATATTATTCATCCTTTAACCGTAGCTTATATTTTAGCTGGAATGCACGCTGACTCTGAAACACTATGTGCTGCTCTTTTGCACGATGTTATTGAAGACACTGATGCTACATATGAAGATATAAAAAACGAATTTAATGAAGAAATTGCTTATCTTGTTGATGGTGTTACCAAATTCTCTCATATGAGTTTTAACAGCAAAGATGAGTTTTTAGCAATGAATATTCGACGAATTGTAGTAAGTATTCGTGATGATGCTAGAATTGTTATTATTAAGTTAGTTGATCGCTTACATAACATGCGAACAATAGAATATAAAAAACCAGAAAAAAGAACGGAAATTGCCCTTCAAACAATTGAAATATATGTTCCTTTGGCATATTATATAGGTGCCTATAAAATCAAAAATGAATTAGAAAATATTTGTTTTAAATATCTGAAACCAGAAACATACCATGATTTAGAAAAAAAATTACAAATTATTCAACATGAAACAAAAAGTATGTTAAAAAAGATGGTTCATGAAACTAGAAAAAACTTATTAAATGAAGGAATTAAATGCAATTTAGAAATTCGATATAAGGATATTTATAGTGTCTATAAAAAATGTTTAACTCATTCTGAAATTGAAAATATTCATGATTTGTTATCGATTAAAGTTGTTGTCAATACTATTAAAGATTGTTATTTATCTTTGATGGTAATTCATCGTATGTATGCACCACTTACTTTTAAGTTTAAAGACTATATTGTTAAACCAAAAACAAATATGTATCGTTCGATACATACAACCGTTTTTTCTCAAGGTGATAAACTAGTTCAATTTCAAATACGAACAAAAGAAATGGATCGTATTGCTACATATGGACTTACTTCATTTTGGTTTTCTAATCGTCATTTTGCAAAGCGCGATATGCAAAATGCCTTAGAGAATGATTTTCAATTTTTTAAATCCATTAAAGAATTAGATAGTTCGATTGTTGATAATATAGAATTTGTTAAATTAATTAAAAGAGAGTTGTTTTCACAAAATGTTTATGTTCGTTCAGCTCATGGTGAGATAATAGAATTACCAATTGATGCTACACCAATTGATTTCGCTTACAAAATTCATACTGATTTAGGTAATTCCATGATTGCTGCAGCTGTTAATGAAAAAATAGTTCCATTAGATTATAAATTACAAAATAATGATCGAGTTCGTATTATTACTGATGAAAATGCATATATTGATCGAAGTGTTTGGTTAAATATGGCGGTAACAACTCATGCTAAAAAGAAAATAGTTGAATATCTTAAAAATCATGTAAATGAAAAATAATATGCAATTTGTCATATTATTTTTTTCATATCATATGCTTTCTTCAATATAATTTATTGGAGGATAATTAATGCATAAATGGAAAAAAAATAGTCTTTTTTTAATTATATTAATTATTGTTGGAATTATTATGGGAATTATTTTCGCTAATGTTCTTAATAGTACAGATGAAAAAATGGTTATTACTAAAATAACAAATTATTTTAATAATCTGAAAGAGGATATACCTATAAAATACTGGGATAATTTTCTTACGAATTGGCGTAATAATGTCATTTATTTAATTATTATTTGGATATTAGGATTATCAATAATTGGTTTATTGCTAAATAATTTTTTGTTGTTTTTTAAAAGTTTTATTATGGGATTTAGTATTGGTAGTATTATAAATATTTATTTTTATAAAGGAATTGTTTTAGCTTTTTTATATATTTTTCCATCGACTTTAATTAATCTTTTTATTTATTTAATTATGACTTATTATGCTAATGATTTTTCTTGGCAATTATTTCATGTTTTATTTTTAAAAAAAGAGTATAAATTTGATAATTTAATTAAAAATTATTTTAAATTATTGGGATTATTATTAATTATTTTAATTATTAGTACGCTTTTAGAAACCTTTTTAACGCCATTCTTAATTAAATTATTTAGTTTTTTAATAACTAAGTAATTTTTTTTTAAAAAGATAAATAAATTTCTTCAATATTTCTTTTTTTGTGGTAAAATATTTGGTAGTTGGTGATGTATGAGAAAAGTGGTTATTGGAATGAGTGGGGGAGTAGATTCTAGTGTAGCAGCTATTCTTCTTAAAAAAGCAGGTTATGATGTAATTGGATTATTTATGCGTAATTGGGATAGTACTATTAATAATGATTTTTTAGGTAATCCAAATTTAGATCATGATATATGTCCTCAAGAAGAAGATTATCAAGATGCTCTTGCGGTTTGTAAGAAATTAGATATTCCTTTACATCGAATTGATTTTGTTAAAGAATATTGGGATTATGTTTTTACATACTTTTTAGATGAATTAAAAAAGGGAAGAACACCTAATCCAGATATTATGTGTAATAAGTACATTAAGTTTGATTATTTTATTCGAGAAGCAAAGAAATTAGGAGCTGATTATATTGCTACTGGTCATTACGCGAGAATAGAAAATGGACATCTTTTAAGAGGAATTGATAAAAATAAAGATCAGACATATTTTCTATCACAATTAACCAAAAATCAATTAGAAAATGTCTTATTTCCCGTTGGTGATTTAGAAAAAAGTGAAGTTCGTAAGATAGCACAAGAATATGATTTAATTACTGCTAAGAAAAAAGATTCAACAGGAATTTGTTTTATCGGTGAACGAAATTTCAAAAAGTTTTTAGAAAACTACCTACCAAATCAAAAAGGGGACGTTATTGACATAGAAACTAATCATAAAGTAGGGGAGCATGTTGGATTAATGTATTACACCATTGGTCAAAGAAAAGGGCTTAATATTGGGGGAAATAAAGAAAAAATGTTTGTTGTTGGAAAAAATCTAGACAAAAATATTCTTTATGTTTCCTTTGGCGAAGATAATCATTATCTGTTATCAAATAGTTGTGTTATAGATACAGTTAACTTTAATTCAGATATTAGACCAACAGAATGTACCGCCAAATTTCGTTATCGTCAAGAAGATCATGATGTTAAGTTAGAATATTTAGATAATGGAGAAATAATAGTTCGTTATCATGATGTTAAAGGAGTAACTCCAGGACAAGCATGTGTTTTCTATCAAAATGAGATATGTCTTGGTGGAGGAATAATTAAAGAAGTGCGTTATAATGATGAAAAATTATGGTATTTGTTATAATGATTTTACAAAATTTAGTAGAAATATTGACAAAAAAACAAGAAATGATACAATAAATTATAGGAGGGCTTTATGAGCAAAATTAGTGATGTACTATCAGAACTTGGAGTATCAAAAGTACGTTTATCAAAATATTTAGGGGTATCTCGCCAAATGCTTTATAATTATTTAGCATGTCCATCTTTAGACGATTGGCCAAGCGAAAAAGCAACGAGATTAATGCAATTATTGGAAATTAAAAGTGAAAATGATTTAGATAATATGGTAATTGATGGTGATTACATTATCAAAGTTGATACGAAATTAAATGAAGGTGTAAAAATATCATTATCTAATAATAATATTGGTGATTTAAAAGGTTTTAATCGTAAAGAAGTAGAAGTTTTAACTGATATTACAACACTTTTAAAAGACCGCTTAAAGGACGATAAAACAAAGGATACTTATAATACTTTTGTTTATCTATATCACTTCCTACAAAGTATGGAAAATAATAAGGAATTAAAGTATTTATTAGCCTTTGTATCAAAATTAACAGGCTTTACTAAACCAAGGGAATTTCTATATAATCAAGATCAACAAATATTATTTGAGAGTATTATGTATAGTGGTTTTACTTTCTATAATAATGGTGGCGCATCAACACGTAAGATTCAAGATCAACATGATAAATTTGTTAAAGAAATTGAACAAAAGCATGAGGAAAAGCTTTCACGCACACAAGAACTTAATAGTGTTAAATTACAAGCTTTAAAAGAACTTGGCTATACGGCTATTACCGAATCAAATGCAAAAGAAGTTTTTGAAAAAATCGCAGAAATACAATCACGTAAAGTATAAATAGAGAAGGGATAGAAAGGGTAGATTATGTATATATTAGAAAGTTTTAATGATTCATGGAATTACACATTTTTAATAGTATCGCTAATAGCGATTGCTATAGGAACAATTATTACATTACGTAAAAACAAAAAAGATGAATTAAAAAATCGCCGTGATAAAAGAAATTAATCAACTAGTTATATAGTTGATTTTTTATTGAAATAAAAATAAATAATTTAGTTTTAGAAGAGAAGTTGTTTACTATCTAATAAATCAATATTTAAGAACTTAACATAATATATATTATAGGAAGTAAGATATTTGAAAGAAAAATATAAGAATAATATTATTAAATTCATATTAATATAGGATTATTATTTATTATTAAGAATATTTTATATTACATATTATT
>CAMNBS010000046.1 GCA_946533175.1 uncultured Clostridia bacterium | reverse complement strand
TATAAATAAAAATACTGGAATGATTTATCCAGTATTTTTATTTATATCTAAAATAATAGGCAGAATAATTGGATGACGTCCGGTTAATTCATTAATATAATTACCAATTTGTAAAGTTAAGGTGTTTCTTAAATCAGTGAAAGTAATTGACGAATCTTTTAGTTTTTCGGTAATTATAATACTACTTCGTACTTCAATTTTTTTGAGTAGTTCTTCATTTTTATTAACTTGAACAAAACCTCTTGTTGTAATGGCAGGCTTTATTAGTAATTTTTTATTTTTCATATCTATATTAGCAATAATAACTAATATACCATCACTAGCCATAATTTTACGATCTCTAATTACTTGAGCTGCTACTTCTGATGCACGGTTGCCATCAACAAAGATATCTTCTTGTTTAATACTTTCTCCTTTAGTAATAACATGATTATTCATAATTAGGGTATCACCATTATCAAGGATAAAAGTATTTTCTTTTTGAACACCACACATTACGGATATATCAGCATGATTTTTAAGCATTCGATATTCACCGTGGAAAGGTAGCATGTATTTAGGTTTTATTAATCTAATCATTAACTTTAATTCTTCAATATTAGCATGACCAGAAGTATGAATATCAGTTGTATCAGAATTAGTATATACTTTTACACCCTTTAAATATAATTTATTAATTGTTCTTCCAATGCTCATGGCATTACCAGGAATAGGACTTGATGAGAATATTACTACATCATCGGGTCTTAATTTAATTGATTTATGTTCACCATCAGCAATACGTGATAAGGCTGCTAGAGGCTCTCCTTGACTTCCAGTACATAAAATACATACTTCTTTTGGTTTTAAATTATTGGCTTCTTCGGGAGTAATAAATAATTCTTTATGATTAATGTATCCTCCATTAATTGATATTTCAATGTTGTTTTCCATACTACGACCGAAAATACAAATTTTTCTTTTATATTTATAGCATGTTTCAACAATATGTTTAAGACGATAAATATTAGAAGCGAAGGTGGCAATAATTATTCTTTCTATTTGATGTTTAGCAAAAATATCATTTAATGCTTCGTCAACTTTAGACTCACTATTACTAACTCCTTCATTTAAGGCGTTAGTAGAATCACTTACTAATAAATCAACACCTTCTTCACCAATTCTCGCTATTTTATGTAAATCAGCTACTGGTCCAATTGGTGTTAAATCAAACTTAAAATCTCCAGTTGTTACTACTGTTCCATTTGGTGTTTTAACTCTTATACCATGAGAATCAGGGATAGAGTGGGTAGTATTAAAAAAATCTACTTCAAAATGTTTAAACTTTATTACATCGCTTGATTGATATGTAATAAGATTGTCATAACGAATATTTTTATCTAATAATTTTAATTTTATTAATTCACAAGCTTGATTAGGTGCATAAATATATGGAATATTAACCATTTGTAAAAGAAAAGGTATACCACCAATATGATCTTCATGACCATGGGTAATAAATAAGGCCTTTATTTTACTTTCATTATTTTTTAAAAAAGTATAGTCAGGAACTAAATAGTCAACGCCAAAGGTTGTCATATCGGCAAAAGATATTCCGGCATCAATAATAATTATTTCGTCATCATGCCAAAGAGCATACATATTTTTCCCTATTTCGCCTAATCCACCTAAAATAATAAATTTTGTTTCTTTTTTCATTTTTCTCCTTTCTTGAAAGAACTGTTGACCAGTTAATTATACAATTTTTTTTAGAAATTGTCTATAATTTATCAGTATTCACGATAAAAGATAAGTGTCAAGAGAAATATTTTTTATTAAATTAATAGTTTAAAAAGACAGATTGTGATAAAATAATTTAGTAAGTGAGGGGATAGATGAATATGGATCAACGAATTCTTGAAGAACTTCGAAATAAATTAAATATTGTTGATGTTATATCATCATATATTTCTTTAAGTAAAAAAGGTCGGAATTACTTTGGACTTTGTCCTTTTCATGACGATCATTCGCCTAGTCTCAGTGTATCTCCTGAAAAACAAATATATAAGTGTTTTGTCTGCGGGGAGAGTGGTAATGTCTTTGATTTTGTTAAAAATTATGAACATATTAGCTTTATGGAAGCAGTTTCTCTTTTAGCTCAAGGTATTGGCTTTGAACTTGGTTATGAAATAAGAAAGAAGAAAGAAGACAATCAATATAATAAATATTATGAAATAATGGATATTGCTAATAAATATTTTCAAAATAATTTATTAAGTAAAGAGGGATTGCAGGCTAGAAAATATTTAGAAAACCGTCAATTAGACAAAGAAACAATTAATACTTTTGAAATAGGATTATCCTTAAAAAAAATGGATGGTTTAACAAACTTATTAATTAGCAAAGGCCATTCATTAGAAGAATTAAACTTGATTGATATATCTAATAAAAACAAAGATACTTATATTAATCGTATTATTTTTCCTCTTCATAATCGTGATGGTAAAGTTGTTGGATTTTCAGGAAGAATTTATGATAATACTAACTTAAATAAATATCAAAATACTAAAGAAACACCTCTTTTTAAAAAAAGAGAGAATTTATTTAATTATCATCGGGCTAAAGAAGAAATACGTAAAAGTAAAAGCATTATTGTAATGGAAGGTTTTATGGCTGTTATTAGAGCTCATACCATTGGAGTACTTAATTGTGTAGCAACAATGGGAACAGCTTTATCGAATGAACAAGCATCTTTTATCAAAAAATTGAGTAATAATGTTTATTTGTGTTATGATGGTGACAATGCTGGTTTTAAGGCTACTTTATCATCAGGTGAGGTATTTATGAAAATGGGTTGTAATGTTTTAGTTATTCCTCTTTCTAATGGTTTAGATCCTGATGATTATATATTGAAATATGGAGAGAACAGTTTTAAAGAATTAATTACGAATGCCCTTCCATTTAGTGAATATAAGATTCGTTCTTTGAAAAAAGAATATAATTTAAATAACATTGAAGATAAGACAAATTATGTTAATAGTGTTTTGTTGGAAGTAGCGAAAATAGAAGATGAAATAAAGAAAGAAATCATTCTTAAAAATCTTGCAAAAGATACAAATGTATGGTATAATACGTTGGAAAAAAAGTTATTTGAGTTACAAAACAAGAAAAGTGATAGTAAAAATGAAGAAATTGTAGTAAAAAAGAATCCTAAAGATGGATATTTAAAAGCTATGGAATCATTGGTTTATTATGCACTGAATTATCCACACGCAATAACTTTGATTGATAATAGTAATGTTTATATTCCTAATGAAATGATTCGTTTGTTAGTGAATGAGATAATAGCATACTATAATCGTTTTGGTAAAATTAGTGAAGCTGATTTTTATACACACATAAACCAAAAAGATGAACCAAAATTAATAGAAATGTTAAAAAAAATCTTATCCCAAGACTATCCAAATAATATTGATGATGGTCAAGTTAATGAATGTTTAGTTGCAATAAAGAATTATAATATAGCTCTGGAAATAAAAAGATTAGAGAAAGAAATAAAAGAAGAAAATAATCTTGAGCAACAAATAAAATTGATGGATGAGATGCTTTTATTGAAATCGAAAGAAGGAAAATCATGGTAAATGAAATTAAATCAGTAGACGAAAGAAAAGAATCTTTAGTTAAATTAGGTAAAGAAAAAGGATATGTTACCTATGAACAGATAGCTGACGAATTAAAAGGGCTAGAAATGGATTCTGATACGCTAGATGATCTTTATAATACTTTCTTAGAGAATCATATTCAAATTGTTTCTGAAGAAGGATTAGGAGAAGAAACTAGTGATTCGGATGAAATTGATTCCCCTGATAAAATTTTAGAAGAATTATCTAATTCTAAGGATGTAAAAATTAGTGATCCAGTTAGAATGTACTTAAAGGAAATTGGACGTATTAACTTGTTGTCGAGTGATGAAGAGTTTGAATATGCTCGTCTTGCTGAAGAAGGAGATGAGTATGCTAAAAAAATGTTAGCAGAAAGTAATCTTCGTTTAGTTGTTAGTATTGCTAAACGTTATGTTGGTCGTGGAATGCTTTTTCTTGATTTAATACAAGAAGGTAATATTGGCCTTATGAAAGCCGTAGAAAAATTTGATCCAAGTAAAGGGTATAAATTTTCAACATATGCTACTTGGTGGATTAGACAAGCGATAACTAGAGCGATTGCTGATCAAGCTAGAACAATTCGTATACCAGTTCACATGGTAGAAACTATTAATAAATTAGCTCGTGTTCAACGTCAATTAACACAAGAACTAAATCGTGAACCAACGGAAGAAGAAATTGCTAAAAAAATAGGTCTTTCAGTTGAAAAAGTACGTGAAGTATATAAAATATCTCAAGATCCTGTTAGTCTTGAAACGCCAATAGGTGAAGAAGATGATTCGCATCTTGGTGATTTTATTAAAGATGAAAGAACGATGTCTCCTGAAGAATATGCAACGATTGAGATGCTTAAAGAAGAGTTATCAGGTGTTTTGTTAACCTTAACCGAAAGAGAAGAAAAAGTTCTTCGTTTACGTTTTGGCCTTGATGATGGACAATGTCGTACTTTGGAAGAAGTTGGACAAGTATTTAATGTTACTAGAGAGAGAATTCGTCAAATTGAAGCGAAAGCTTTAAGAAAATTACGTCATCCATCACGTAGTCGTAAATTAAAGGATTTCTTAACGGATTAATATGAGAGGATTAAATCAGCGCTTACTTGCTTTAAGCGCTTTTATTCACGATAATGAAAGTATTATTGATGTTGGATGTGATCATGGATTACTAGGAATTTACTTGTGTTTAAATCGTAATAATATTAATGTTATAAGTAGTGATATTAAAAAGAAACCTCTTGATATGGCCTTAGCAAATACTTATAAATATCATTTAGAAAAACAAATTAAAATTAAATTGGGTGATGGACTTAGTACTATTGAAGATAATACCAAAACAGTCGTTATATCAGGAATGGGGGGTATTTCCATAGTTAATATTCTAAAAGATATTGAAAAGTATCCTCATGTCCAAAAACTAGTTTTATCACCCAATAATGACTTTTCTTACATGCGAGGAATGGTTAATAAACTTGGATATGAAATTGTTCAAGAAAAATTAATCTATGAAAGAAAAAAATACTATTTGATTAGTGAATGGCAAAAAGGAACCAAAGAATGTAATTCTTTTTTTGGTAGATTAAATTTAAATGATGAAACAGTTAGAAACTATTATTTTGAAAAAAGAAAGCAAAATGATAAAATTTTAGAAAATCTCAAAGATATTACAAGACGAAAAAAGTTAATGATGGAAAACTGTCAAATTGAAGAAAAATTTTCTTTTTAAAAGAAAGTTTTTTTTATTTTATCTTTGGTTATCATTATAATTATGATATAATTTTATTATAGGTCAAGGTGATGATATGACGAATAGAGGTTTTACTATTATCGAAGTTATTATTAGTTTTGTAGTAGTAGCATTATTATTTGGCATAGGATTTATCAGTTACAAAGGAATATATGATAGCGTTGAGAAAAATTATTATACAACAATGGAAAAGAATTTGATGTTATCTGGAAATGAATATTTTGAGACGCATCGAGAAGAGTTGCCTATTAGTAAAAGATATAATACTGTTTCGATTGAAAATTTAGTTAAAGAAAATTATATTGAACCATTAGTAGATCGTAATGGAAATCCTTGTGGTAGTGGTAAAGTATATATTTATCGTAATGAAATTAATAGTGATTATAATTATGAAGTATGTCTAACTTGTGGTAATTATCAAAGTACCGGAAGTTATTGTAATGAAAATACAAGTGGAACTATTTTTGTATCGGGAAAAATAATAAATGGAAATAATCAGAATACACAATATAATCCATTACTTAGTTATGCCAATGTTGAAACAATTAATGGTAATAATGATACTAAAGTTGAAATATCTATGACTATAAACGATGATATTACTGTAAAAAAATATGTTATTGAAAATATTAAAAGTAATGAACAAATAATTTGTGAGAATATAAGTCATAATACATGCGTTAAAGATTTGGATAAAAGCGGTACATATAAAGTTAGTGCGTATGATTTTGATAATAAAAAAATTAGTGATGATGTTTATATAAATATTAAAATAGACCGAGAAGATCCTGATTTTAATATTGAAGCAAAGAAGAAATATCAAATTGAAGGCAGTAATGTAGAAGTGAATATATTAGCTAAGATAAAAAATGTTAAAGATGACTTTGGAATAGGAGAGATTCAATATAAAATAACAGATGATGATGGTGATGATGATGACGACGATGATCGTGTTCTGGTATCTAAAAAACTAGAAGGTAATAGTGAATATACAATAAATGAACCATTACCTAGTGGTAGTTATAAATTAATCGTTATTGTAACTGATGTATCAGGAAAAACTAAAGATAAAAAAATAACTTTTGAAGTATCTTATTTAATTGATTTAAAGTATAGTGATAATCATCTTGAACAAAGAGAGGTTCTAAGAGGAAAAAATTATGGTTATTATGATCAATTACCCAAAATGGATAATAATAAAGATATTATTTGGTACTATGATAATCAAGAAAAAAGAGATGAAACAATAGTAGATTTGGGTAGTAGACATACTTTAGAAGTTCGTTATCCAAGTGTTGGTAAAGCAGTTAAGAGTGAGGATTATTGCCGAGACTTGACTTATAATCGAAAAAACCAATTATTAACTACTGATGCTCCTAATGGAGTTACGTTTTCTAATAATGTTGGACGTGATAGTGATAAATATAATGTAACTGTAACTTTGGATTATGGATGGATATGGTATGATTCAACTGTTAATTCAAAAATTATTGTTTGTGAAATAAAGCCTAAAAATATAAGTGGCTTTACAATAACCTTAAGCAATAATCAATATATTTATGATGGTGAGAAGAAAGAACCAACTATTTCTTTACAAGATGGTGATTATGTTTTAGATAATAATGAATATATAGTGAGTTATGAAAATAATGTTAATGTTGGAACTGGCAAAGTTATTATTACTGGCATTGGAAATTATACTGGGACGATAGAAAAAGAATTTGTGATTACTGATTCTGATATTGGTGTACCTAGCTCTCCTTCTGATAAAGTATATAATCGCCATGTTCAAGAGCATGGTATATTAGTTCCTAATCACGTTAGTATTGTTACTCAAAATAGTACTACCAGCGCTACAGATGTAGGAGATTATACTGTAATATTAAAACTAGATAATGTTAGTTATAAGTGGAATGATGGTACCACTGAAAATAAGCTTGTAAAGTGGAAAATCGTTCCAAAAAGTATTGATGACTTTACTGTTAGTTTAAGTCAAACTGAATATGTGTATGATGGAGAAGAAAAAGAGCCAACGGTAATTGTTAAAGATGGAAATTATACTTTAGC
>CAMNBS010000045.1 GCA_946533175.1 uncultured Clostridia bacterium | reverse complement strand
TTATAATATTTGATAGTGAAAATGGCTGTTAGGCCAAAAAATATACCAAGTAATATGGTTATTACTATGGTAATTTTCTTTAGAATATTTAGTTTAGTTATATCTTTTATGCTTTTAAGACGAGTTTTAGTTGCTTCAATTAAGGATGGTTTTTCTAATCTTTGACAAATAGATAATTCAAATAGTGTTACATCTAATATTTTGGATAGTTTTATTAATGTATTAAAATCAGGAGTAGCATAACCATTTTCCCATTTGGATATTACTTTGCCACTACTTACATTTAATTTTTCAGCTAATTCATCTTGGGTTATGTGTTTTTCATTGCGTAATTGGGATATAAACTTGCCTAATTCAATTGCATTCATACTTATTACCTCGAAAGAATTATAGCATGATTTACCATTTTATGGTAAAAAGGTTAACTAATACTGATTTTTTGATGAAAAAAAGTTATCTTTTATGATAACTTTATTCAACTGTAACACTTTTTGCTAAATTTCGTGGTTTATCAATACTTTCTCCTCTATGTAGAGCAACATAGTATGATAGTAATTGAAGTGGTGTCATAGTAACAAGTGAGTTAAGAAGTGGATTAATTTCATTAATAATAATGGCTTCTTCATAGAATTTATCATTAATGTATTCTTTAAATAGTTTATCAGTTGTTACTAAAATTATTTTGGATCCTCTAGCTTTTGTTTCTTTTAAATTACTTATTGTTTTACTTGCAATATCATCTTTAGTTACAATACCTATAACTATGGTATTATCTTCAATCAGAGAAATTGTTCCGTGTTTTAATTCTCCTGCTGGATAAGCTTCAGAATGAATATAAGATATTTCTTTCATTTTTAGACTTGCTTCCATACATAATGCATAATCTATATTTCTTCCAATAAAGAACATTTCTCTTTGTTTATAAATACTTAATGCAATTTTTTCATAATCTTTTTCTTTATTTAAAATGTCTTTTGTTTGATTAATTAATTTTTTTAAATCACTTAAATATTCATTAGCCTTTTCTTCGGTTATTATCTTTTTTTGATAACTAATTAAAATAGTAATAAGATTTAGAATTAATACTTGAGCAAGATAAGCTTTGGTAGTGGCAACAGCGATTTCACATCCTGCTAAACAGTATATGACATTGTCACTTTCTCTTGCAATTGATGATGATAATACATTTATAATACCTAATGTATCCATATGAGAGTTTTTAGCTTTTCTTAATGCTTCAAGGGTATCAGCGGTTTCACCACTTTGACTTATTAAAATAACTAATTCTTTTGGGTTTGGAAATATTTTTTTATATCGATATTCACTAGCCATTTCAACATTTACTGGAATATTTGCATATTCTTCGAATAGACTTTTAGCAGCCATTCCCGCATGATAGGCACTACCACATCCAATAATAGTTATTTCATCATATTTAGTGAAATTAGGGAATTTTTCCTCTAATTCGTGAATATTTAAATTAGGAACATATGATTTAATAATATTTTGATAAACACTTATTTCATCATGAATTTCTTTAAGCATGAAATGATCATATCCATCTTTCATAATATCGGTTTGGGTTCCTTCATATACATATTCTTTTTTTGTTATTATATTTAAATCGTTATTATAAAATGTTATAGCATTTTTATCAATTTTAGCTATTTCTCCTTGTTCTAATAAATAATAGTGATTAGTGTATTTTAAGATTGCAGCAATATCACTAGCTAGAAATTGTTCATTGTTTTTTGTGGCCAATATTAAGGGACTATCTTTTCTTATAGCATAAATAGTATCAAGTTCATCATCAAACATTATCGCTAGCGCATAAGAACCTTTAATGATCTCCATGGCTTTTTTTAATGCCTTTAATTTATCTTTTTCTTGATGATATAAATAATCAATTAATCCAGCGGCAACTTCTGTATCCGTTTCACTATTGAAATGATATTCTTTTTCTAATTCTTTTTTTAATTCAACATAATTTTCAATTATTCCATTATGAACAAGGGTTGTTATTCCTAAGCGATGTGGATGGGCATTTACTTCATTTGGTGCTCCATGAGTTGCCCAACGAGTATGACCTATTCCTATGTGTGAAGGAATATTTTCTTCTAGTTTTTTTTCTAAATTAGATACTTTTCCTTCACTTTTTATTATTTTTATTTCATTATTTAAATTATAGGCAATTCCGCTTGAATCATATCCACGATATTCTAAAGCTTTTAAGCCTTCAATAAGGATATTAGTGGCATTATTTTTACCAATATATCCAACTATTCCACACATATACTTCCTTTCTGATATATTTTTTGTAATAATTCTAATTTTATTTTTTGTAATATATCTAACGATTTCCCGTAGTAGCATCCGCTCTTTTCATCGATAACTACTATCCTCGTAGCCAAAAAGGCAATCGCGCTCATTATATAGATTAATTGTTTTCGCCTCCTTATAATATATATAACTATAATTATTATATTCAAATCACTAAATTATTTCAACTTCACTTGTCGATTTTTAGTTGCTATTTTTTCTAAATATGTTATGAAATAATACATGATTAAAGATAAAATACCTAAAATTATAATGGAAGTAATAACAAGATTAATATTAAATACCTGTGAACCATACATTATTAAATAGCCTAATCCTTCTTTGGAAACAAGTAATTCTCCCATGATAATACCAATAAAATTCATACTCATATTGATTTTTAAAGTACTAATAATATTTGCTCGATTACTTGGTAAAATTACTTTTAAAAAAATATCTTTTTTTGATGCTTTTAAACTTTTTAATAAGGTTATATAATTTTTATTGGTCGATATAAAACTTTGATATAAATTAATAATTGTTATAAAAAGGGATATCATTAAGCTCATAACAATAATGGATTTCATACTAGCTCCTGCCCAAATAATTATTAATGGACCTAGAGCAACTTTAGGTAAGGAATTAATAATTGTTATATATGGTTCAAATACTCGTGATAAAAATTTTTTCCACCAAAGAATAGTTGCAATAATAAAAGCAACAGTACAAGATATAACGAAACTTAATATTACTTCATAAAAAGTTATTAAAATGTGATTAACAAGATTTTGTTGTTTAATTAAACTTATTATTGTTTGTATTATTTGAGATGGTGAACTATAAAGAAATGTATTAATAAGATTTTTTTTTGCCATAATTTCCCATAAAAGAAAAAATAATATTATTATTAAAAATTGTGTTACATGAACAAGTATTTTTTCTTTTCTTACTTTTTTTATATATAAAAGGTGTTCTTTACTAAATGTGGACATCTAAATCCCTCCATATCATATCATAATAATAATTAAACTTTGGATCTTTGCGATTACTTATAGGATTCAATTTATTTTCTAAAATAATAGAGTATTCTTTTTTAACACTACATGGTCTTTTACTTAGAACAATAACTCGATCAGCCATAGATACAGCTTCGGCTATATCATGTGTTATTAAAATAACGGTTTTTTTTTCATTTTTAATTATATTGTACATGTCAGATGATAGGGCTAAGCGTGTTTGATAATCTAAAGCACTATATGGCTCATCTAAAAGAAGTAACTCGGGATTAGTTGCTAGTGTCCTAATTAAAGCTACACGTTGGCGCATTCCTCCTGATAAACTATTGGGATATTGATTTCTAAACTCATATAATCCATATTTTTTTAATAATTTGATACATCTATCAATATTTTCTTTGGTTTTATTTTTGGTTATTTCAAGACCAATAAGGGCATTATCTAGAATAGTTAACCATGGAAAAAGAGAATCATTTTGTAACATATATCCAATTTTATAATTATCGTTATAGGTAATTGTTCCTTCTCCTTTTTCCTCTAATCCAGCTAGAATAGAAAGAAGAGTTGATTTTCCACATCCAGATGGTCCAACAATGGCTAATATTTCATCTTGATATACATTAAGTGATAGATTTTCAATCGCTTTTATTTCACTGGTTTTATTGTGGTATTTCTTAGATAAATTATTTATTTTTAATAATATATTCTCCATATAATATTTCTCCTCTAATGTATTTTATGAAATAATAGTTTTTGTGTTGAGATATCTATAATGGAATGTTTACAAATATGCATAATTTTTTAATAAAAATATAGAATAATTATAGATAATATGATATTATTGTAGTGACAAGTACTTATTAAGAATAAGTAAAATATTGTCTTTTCGATGGAAAAGTAGTAGAATATAATTATATATTGAGGTTGATTGGTTTTATGTTTAATATTATTTTAAAAGTTATATCAATATTTTTTGTATTGTATGGTCTTTATTATGCACTTACTTCTATCTTTGCATTTTTAAAGCCTAAAAAAGATGGAGTAAAAGATCTTAAGAATCATAAATTCTCCATTATTATTGCGGCCCGTAATGAGGAAGCAGTTATTGGAAATTTAATTGATAGTTTAAAAAAGCAGAATTATAATAAAGATTATTATGACATTAATGTTATAGTTAATAATTCAACAGATAAAACATATCAAGTTAGTAAAAAGCATGGTGCTAAGACAATTAAATGCCCTGTACCTGTAAAATCAAAGGGTGAGGTTTTACATTATGTTTTTAATGAATTTAAAAATAGGGATATTGATGCATATATTATTTTTGATGCTGATAATGTTGTTCATCCGGATTTTTTGAAAGCTATGAATCATTCTTTAAATTGTGGATATAAAGTTGCCCAAGGATTTAGAGATAGTAAGAATTATCAGGATAATTGGATAAGTGGAAGCTATACGTTATTTTACTATTTACAAAACTTTTTCTTTAATTTATCTCGTAAAAAAATAAATTCTTCAGCATGTATTAATGGTACAGGATTTATGGTTGAAAAAAGATTTGTAGAAGAATTAGATTTTAATCCTGAAACTTTAACTGAAGATGTTGAGTTAACTACTATTTGTGCTTGTAAAAATATAAAAATAGATTTTGTTAAAGATGCTATTACCTATGATGAGCAGCCAACCAATTTTAAAGTGTCATTTAAACAGAGACTTCGTTGGTCAAAAGGGAACTTACAATGTTGGAAGAAATATCATCGAGATTTAGTTAAAGGCTTTATTAAAAATCATAATATATCTTGCATTGATATGTATTTAAATAATTTAGCAGCTTTTATACAAGTTGTATCTATTATTGCTTTGTTATGTGGTTTTATTGAAAAAGTTATTACAACGAAAGTGGTTTTTTCGTTGGTTGGTATGGTTTCTTTATTGATTTCATATTTATTTACTGTTATTGTATCATTATTTGTTACAATCTATAATAAGAAAAGTGTGGTAGGGATGGTGCCAGGGTTAATCCTTTTTACCTTGTTTGTTATAACTTGGTTTCCAATAAATATAGTTAGTTTATTGAAGAAAAATATTAATTGGGATCATATTGGTCATAATCGAAGTATGGATATTGATCAAATAATAAAATCTAGTTAGTCTTAACTAGATTTTTTATAAATTTTTTCTTTTTAATTTTTTCATAAATATTGAATATTTTTTCAAGAATATTAGATATTAACATTACTGAAAGAGCTGAGATGACGTCATATATAAAATGTTGTTTAATAAATAAAGTTGATGATATTACTAATAAAGCATAAAGAATAATGAATACTTTCTTTGGTATATCGTTATATTTACTAAAAATATAACTATAAATTACCTGAAAACAAAATAAACAGTGAATTGATGGGAAACAATTTAGAGGTGGTGTGTCAAAATAATAAGTTACTTTAAGAACAAAATCAGTAAAGGGACTTATTGATGGAATGATAGGGCGATACATTATTGTGGGAATGGTAAGAAAAATTATATCACAAATTAAAAAACCGATAATTCCCGATATTATTCCTCTATAATAAGCTTTAGCATCTTTTTTATATAATAAATACAGACTAAGAAAAACAAAGGGATAAAATGAATTATATATATGTACAAAACGACCAATAAAAGGAATTCTGTCATCTAAATAATAGTTAATATATATTGGATCTGTTTGAAAATACTTCAATATACAATATGTTAAGGATTGTCCACCTAATAAAATGGTTATAGTAATGACAAACATCTTGTTTTTTTTTACAAAATCGATAAATTTATTTATTAATTTTTTCATTTACATCACTTCTCTTATATTATAACATAATTTGTATAGAATTTAATTGGTAATTTCATAATATTATTGTATACTATTGTTAGATAGAGGTGTATATGAATCCAGAAGTAGAGAAATTAAAATCAGAGATTGAATTATTAAAAAAAAGAATTAACTCTTTAGAGGGAAGGGAAAATAGAAGAAGAGCCTTTAAATACTTTAAAATGATTATTAAAATTTGTCTAATTGGACTTATTCTTTTTGGAATATGGCGAGGATATGATTATATGGTTAATGGAATTCCAAATATTATTGAAGAAAAAATTAGTGATTTAAATCCTTTCAAAAAAAAATAGACTAAAAAATTCACTTCAAATGGTGAATTTTTTAATTAATTATTTAAGTTTAAAAATTAAATCTTGATAATTAACTTTTTTTTCTAATTGTTTAGCATTTATCATAATATCTTGCATGTGATCGAATGATTTTTCGTTAAAATCAGTTGTTTTAGGCCAAGTATTTGTCTTTTTATATTGCTCGATAGCATTTATTAAATCTTCCATCTTAGTATCGGGAAATTCTGGACTAATTATTTTAGCAATAGTATCAGAATTATTATTATGAACAAAATCTAGTCCTTTTTGAATAGCTTTAGTAAACTTTTGAATTATGTTAGAATTATTTTCTAAATAAGATTTTTTAGCACTATATGATGTATAAGGAATACTTCCACCTAATTCACCAAGACTAGCTACAACATAACCGTATCCTTGATTTTGAACTTGGGTTGCATTAGGTTCTCTTAGTGCAAGAATAAAAAGTTTCTATGTAATAAATTTTATATTATTTTTAAAAAAAAACTATATTATTTTTTAAGAAATTAATTTATAATTATTTAAGAAAGAGATGAAACTTTATGGATTTTCCTGATGAATTAAGAAATAAAATAGAAAAGTTATTAAAAAAGAGTCCTAAATTAAAAGCAGGAATATTGAGGGGTGATGCAGAAGCAATAAGATATATCGGAATTGAATCACAAAAAGGAATAGATCCTTTAGAAATTATATCTGCATACGAAAGTGATAAGATTAATCGTTTATATCTTAAAGCAAAAAAAATTATAGAATTACAAGAATTATATAAAGAATTATACGAATTCTTTTATTTAAGCGTTCAAGAAAAGGGAAAATAAAGTTGTGATATTATCCTAAGAAGAAATCTTTAAATAGTTTTCTTTTTTTATTTATCTTTAATAAGTTTAGAATTAATTATTAACTGTAAATTATATAGTTATTACAGGTATATTAATTTTCTATATAAGTATTATTGTAATTTTTATAGCAATATA
>CAMNBS010000044.1 GCA_946533175.1 uncultured Clostridia bacterium | reverse complement strand
AATCCTAATTTTTCAGCAAAAACCTTTTTATTCACTACATTACCTCTACTATATAATAATAGTTTATCATAAATAAATAACAATTGTCGATAAAAAAAGTAACTATTTCTAGTTACTTAACTTTCTTTATTCGTATTTCTTTTCCATTTATGTAAAAAACCACTAGTTATTTCTAGCAGCTTCAAATTATTAAGCTTTTAAAGAAGTAATTGGAAGAATATAAATTCCTGTTTCTGGATCTTGAATTACTGCTTCATAATACCCAACAATAATACACATAAATCTTGGCTTTTTTTGAACATTGTCATAAAATTTCATTAAACTTTTCTTTGCATCAGACACACCATCTGAACTTAATTTAATTTCTATTGCTCCATATTCTCCATCATTAAATTCAATTATTGCATCAACTTCATCGCCAGTATTATTATCTCTAAAATGATATAATTTACCATCTAAATAATCCATATATATTCTAAGATCTCGTTCAACAAGTGCTTCAAACAATAATCCAAAAGTTTTAAGATCTTTCATCAATTTGTCACAACTTAAGTTTAATAGTGCACATGCAAGTGATGGATCTGTAAAATGACGTTTAGAAGATTTTCCTACTCTATTAGATGATCGATAATTGATACTAAAAGCTTCTTGATTTTCAATCAAATGAAGTCTATTTAAAACGTCAATATAATCACTGATGGTCGTTCTACTTTTTACTAATTCTTCTTCATTTTCATAATTCTCAATATCTTTAACAATTGTTTTACTGCCAGCAATAGTTGATTCATTTCGGGCAAGTGATCTTAATATCATCATCATAATATGACCATCTCGCACTTTATTTTCTCCATCATTCATATCAGATTCAATTATTGATTGAATATAGTTCTTAGGTATTAAACTCGCATCTTCATCATTGACATTTTCCATGTTTGCTGGCCATCCACCACGAATAATTAACTGGGCTAAATCAGTAAGTTCAATTTTTCTTATATATTTGCAATTAACTGTATTATTATACATATCCATTATTGAAACGTCGCCTGTTGAGTTACCTGACTCATATAAACTCATTGTATACATTTTTAATCTTGCAATTCTTCCTGCACCAGAATGAAAAACTTTTTGATTTTTATCATCTTTTCTTAAGGTTGTTGATCCCGTTAATATAAAATTACCTTTTTTTGGAACACTATCGCACTCATGCCTAACAGAATCCCATATTTCTGGAACTAGTTGCCATTCATCAATTAGTTGTGGTTTATTATCGTTAAAAATATACTTAGGATTAATTTTTGCTAAATTTCGACTTTCTTTATCCGTTATATAAACTACACTATTGGCATGATTAAGGGATGTCCATGTTTTTCCACACCATTTAGGTCCTTCAATGCATATTGCTCCAAAAACATTAAGATATCTTTTAATTTTTAAATCAATTAATCTATTTTTATAATTTTTTTCTGTTAATGCCATAATATTCTCCTCTTATATGAAGATAATACCATATAAATGAACATTTTTCAAGACTTTTAGTGAACGTTTTTCAGCATTTTTGATGAACATATTTCGACAAAATAAAAACTACTAGTTATTTCTAGCAGCTTTCTTTCTATCTTCCGCATTAAGTATTTTCTTTCTTAATCGGAAACTTTGTGGTGTAACCTCCACTAATTCATCTTTATTAATATAATCAAGGCATGTCTCTAAACTCATAACACGAGGACGTTTAAGTACAACTGTATGATCACTTCCAGATGCTCTGGTATTTGTTAAGTTTTTACCTTTAACAACATTAATAGCAATATCATTATCATGATTATGTTCACCAACAATCATACCTTCATATACTTCATCACCAGGTTCTATAAACATAGTACCACGATCTTCCAATTGTCCTAAGGCATAAGCTGTTGCTTTACCATTTTCCATTGATACTAAAACACCAAGTTTTCTTTCACCAACCATTGTTCCGGCCATTGGTTTATATTCACGGAAAGCATGATTCATTATTCCATAACCTTTAGTTAATGTCATAAATTCTGTTGTAAAGCCAATTAAACCACGAGATGGAATAATATAATTTAATCGAACTTGATTATTCTGATTAGTCATATTTTCTAAAATACCTTCACGACTACCTAAAGTTTCAATTACCCCACCAACATAATCTTGGGGAATATCCATTTGTAAATCTTCAAAAGGTTCACATTTTACTCCATCAATTTCTTTAATAATTACTTCTGGTTTAGATACTTGAAGTTCAAATCCTTCACGACGCATATTTTCAATTAAAATAGATAAATGTAACTCCCCACGACCTGATACAACAAAACTTTCTTGATCATATGGAACTACTCGAAGACTTACATCTCGCTCACATTCCTTCATTAATCTTTCTTCAATCTTACGAACAGTTAAAAGTTTTCCTTCACGTCCAGCAAAAGGAGATGTATTAACTCCAAAATTCATTTGTAAAGTTGGTTCATCAATACGAAGTGGTGGAAGAGTTTCTTCATGTCCAATATCACATACTGTTTCACCAACATTAATATCAGGAAGTCCTGATATAGCAATAATATCTCCCGCTGATGCGGTACTTATTTCGATTCTCTTAAGTCCTAAATAACCAAACATTTTTTGAATACGGAATTGTTTAACACTTCCATCAAGTCTAACACATGAAACCATTTGTCCTGTTTTAACATTTCCTCTTTTAACAACACCAATCCCAATTCTTCCTACAAAATCATTATAATCTAATAAAGCAGGTTGAAATAAAAGGGTTCCATCACTAACTTTAGGAGCTGGAATATTTTCAATAATTGAATCTAAAATATAATCCATTGTTTTTTCTTGTGTGTTAATATCCGGACTTAAACTCGTTGTACCATTTATAGCACTGGCATAACAAACCGGAAAATCCAACTGTTCAATGTCAGCACCTAAATCAATAAATAAATCCATAACTTCATCGATTACTTCTTTAGGACGGGCAGATTCTTTATCAATCTTATTTACTACAACAATCGGTGTAACATGAGCTGCTAAAGCTTTTTTCAAAACAAACCTTGTTTGAGGCATTGTTCCTTCGTAAGCATCAACAACTAATAAAACACCATCAACCATATTCATGATACGTTCAACTTCCCCACCAAAATCAGCATGCCCTGGGGTATCTAATATATTAATACGATATCCTTTATAATTAATTGCTGTTGGCTTAGCCAGAATAGTTATTCCTCTTTCATGTTCAATATCATTAGAATCCATTGACCCAATTTCTTCATTTTCTCTAAAAGTACCACTCATCTCTAACATTTTATCAACAAGTGTTGTTTTTCCATGGTCAACATGCGCAATAATTGCAATATTTCTTATTTTATCCATAATTCCACTTTCCTCTTTTTAACTTTGATATTCTATCATATAATGAAAAGAAAATCAACTACAAAAGAAAAACCTACTTTCCTTTCGAAAATAGATTTTCACTATCATTTGCATTTTTATTTAAATCCATCTTTTTTATAAGATTATTAGGACAGATTATTACTCCACATCCACCTTCTAATCCTAATAAATCCAAGGCAGTAATATCAAATTTACCATCTTTCATAATTTTTAAAATATCCGGATTAACACGAGTAACTATAAATGTCTCATTAAACTTCTTTAATTTTCCCCATAAAGGTCTTTCAACAAAGCAATAATTAGCATTATATTTTTGCTCACCTTTTAAATTTCTAGGAAGAGAGTCAATCAAATAGATACAGTTATTTTCAACAAATTCTCGTGCATTAATAAATAATGTTACATAATGACCATGATTACTTATTGAACCAAATGGTCGCTCTAATTCCAAACATCCTCCAGTCATATTATAAAAAATAATATTGGCATCAGGATTAACTATATATATTTGGTGAATTAATTTTATAATTTTCGAATAATTATCTGGTTTAAAAGAAACAACTCCAAATACATAATCATTATCTAATTCATTTAAACGTTTAGCAACAGTTATTAATGAATCAATTGATCCACCACCATTATAAATTTTACCATCGATACCATTAACAATTTGATTTAAGTATCGTAATTCTTTATTATAATTATTTTTTAACAAATAATTATTCATATCATCATAACGTGGTTTCAAAGTAATAATATCTTCAAGAAGTTCTGTTATAAATTCTTTGTTATCAATACCAAAGGCTAACGAAAGAGCATTCGTTATTGATAATGGTGAACACCCACCATCACCTATAGTTGTCATACGATTACTAGTTCTTGAATATCCCCAATCTTTCCAAACTTTATCCTTTTGTGATTTAACTCCTGAACAAGATAAAGCTTCATCAATACTGATATCCGGTATTTGCTCTTCTATTGTTGTAGAATTATCTATAAAATCCAATAATGAACTACCTTTGGCTAAAGATGGTGTTGCTAACATATAAATAGCTAGCGCAAAACTCATTATTTTTTTGCGATTTATATGCAAATTTTTTATTTTCATTATAGTCCCCCTCAAATTCCGTATCATTTTACCATATTTACACTAAAATGTCAAGTTTAACCCGTTATTTCACGATTCTCTCTTAAATAATTAACCCCAATTGAATAATAGTCATATAAATCATTTAAATAATGATAATCATAAATAATACTTCCATATTCTTGTCTTTTAATAGGATATTTATTTTTAAAACGATCAACTAAAAAGATATTATCGCCATATTTTTGATTTAAATTGGTTTTTAAAGTCATAACTTCCCGTCTTCCTTTAATAATCACTTCTAAATTAGGATGTTTATGCATTCGATTATGATAAGCCTCTATAATATTTTTTACTTGTTTAGGAGTAAGCTCTAATGATAATGTTATTCTTTTAGCCCCTAAACTATGTAATAAAGCTACAGTATATGAGTTTGTTACATTAAAACTATAATCGCAATAAATTTTCTTTAATTTATTAAAAGCTCCCAATTCCCCACATAAATATTCTTTATGAATATCTAAGTCATCATAATTAGTCATTACTTTAGGTAATTTAATAATACAATCATCAGACATCTTTTCACTATATATACTATCATATGAAAGATTTTCTTTAGCCTTCAATAAAATACTTTTTTTCGTTTCCATTTTATAATCTGAAACATCAATATGATATTCTTTTTTTAAATAAGGAATTGTATACAATCTTTTATTATCAAGTAATTTTATCGCTTCATGACGTAATTCATTTAATTCTTTCAAAGGAATGAAAACATTATTATCTAATATAATCTCTAATTTATTCAATTTATAAATAGTATCACCTAATTTACTTAATTTATTTTGAATTATTTCTTTGGTTAAGGGATTATTATTCGCTTTAGAAACAACTTTTCCTTCCATGAACACTTCATTTTTACCATCCGAAAGATATAATTGTAATGGTTTATTTTCTTGAATAATAATTTTTCCATTAATTGCAATTTTTCTTGAAATATTTTTTATTTTTTCATCTATTGTTGTAATTAAAGAATTATCTTTAGTTAACAAAACTGTACTATTAATAGGTATTTTTTTTAATACTTTAAAGGATATAATATCATCTTTAAAAGCTTCTTTAACTAATTTTTTATTCTTGTAAAACTCGTTTAATTCTAAACCATAATCATCTCTATCTAAAACAATCCTTATGCCATCATGAATAGAAAGATTATTTAATAGTTTTACATAAACAAAATTATTTTGATAATCGACAACTTTTCCAATTAATATTCCCTGATGATTAGGTCTTACATCATTAATAATTTTATTCATATCTTCATGAAAAAGATATCCTTTGGTAAACTCTCTATTAAATAGTCTTTTTAGATAATCCAACTCTTGAAAATCAATCGTAACTATACCTTTTTCATAATAACTATCAATAGCCATTCGATATAATTTAGTTACTGTATAAACATATTCCTTACTTTTCATTCGTCCTTCAAGTTTTAAACTAGTAACACCACTATCAATTAATTTACCAAGATATTCTAAAGTATTTAAATCCTTCATACTAAGAGGATAATCTCCTTTATTCAGCTTCTTTCCATGAATATCACAAATATCATATGGTAATCGACAACTACCAACACAACTACCCCGATTACCACTACGATTACCAATTAAACTAGAAAATAAGCATTGACCAGAATAACTAACACATAAGGCTCCATGGGCAAATATCTCTAATTCAACATCTGTTTTTTTCTTAATATCTTCAATTGTTTCTATAGGAGTTTCCCTTGCTAAAACAACTCTTTTACATCCCAATTTTTGAGCCATTAAAACTCCATCTAAATTATGAATATGCATTTGTGTTGAAGCATGAAGTTCTAAATTAGGAAAAGTCTTATGAACTAAATCTAGCATACCAAGATCTTGAATAATAATAGCATCAACCATTATTTGATGAAGATATTTAACATATTCCATAAAATGATTTATTTCATGTTCATAAATTAAAATATTACAAGTTACATAAACCTTAACTCCATATAAATGACATAGGCAAACAGCCTTTTTTAATTCTTCATTAGTAAAATTACCAGCAAAAGCCCGAGCCCCAAACATCGTTCCACCAAGATACACTGCATCAGCTCCAGCATTAATAGCTGCATACAAGCATTCCATATTTCCAGCAGGACTTAAAAGTTCAATTTTTTTCACACTAACACTTCCTCAAATCAATACTATTTTATCAAAAAAATGAAAAAAAAGAAGATTTTATTTAATTAATCTCTTTTCTTTAACAACATGACCATATAATTTATTAATAATATTTCTATTTAATTGCAATGTTATATCACTATCTTTTATCTTAATAACAAAGCTTCCATCTAAATATCCATCACTAATTACTTCTAATTCACAGCCTTCATAAATACCAATCGTTCTTAATAATTCAATATCAATTTTTGATGCATTAATCATCTCAACAACAAATCTATCACCTATATTAGTGCTAAATAAGTTAACCATAAAACTCACCTCTAAATAAAGTATAATTGATTAAACCCCAATAGTCAATAAATTGACACATGATATAATTCACTTTCTTAAAAAAATATGCTATACTTAAATAGTAGGAGGGAAAAATGTCTTTAGAACAAATTATTACAAGTCTATTAATTGGAGCCATCGCTGGTGCAATTGCTAGTTTCATCATGAATTCTAAAGGTGGATTACTTCGTAATATCATTATTGGTATTATTGGTGGTTTTGTTGGCTCTTTTGTTTTTGGACTTATCGGTATTTCTTGGAGTGGTATTTTAGGAAGTATCGGAACAAGTTTAATTGGAGCTTGCATTCTTATCTTCATTGGAAAAATATTATTTAAATAGTAAAAAAACGTCAAAATGACGTTTTTTTTATTTATTCTCTTTCATTTCTCGTAATTTATTCATAAACTCTTTATTTTGTACTCTTGATAATTTTTCATAACTAGCAGTATTTTCAAACTCAAGCTGATTATTTG
>CAMNBS010000043.1 GCA_946533175.1 uncultured Clostridia bacterium | reverse complement strand
ATAAAATTGATATAATGAAAAAAGAACTATTGTTCTTTTCCACATTTTTTACAATATTTAGAATCACTATCAATTTCACTACCACAATATTTGCAGTAAATACTATCACTTTCTGTTAATCCTTCTTTTACTGCTTTTGCTGCATTTTTAATTCCAAAACTTTTAATTTTTGCTTCCTTCTTTGCAATTTCCGTTAAAGTTTCTTCATTGTCATCTAGTATTTGTTTTTTTATATTAATACTAGTATTACCAAGTTTGGCAATATCATTTTTACTTTCATCTAACATATAACGCATAGATTCAAATTGTTTACTTAACATTTTCCCTCTTAATTTAGGACTTACCATAAGAACAATTGTAGATATTATTAATAAAATGGCAACAATAGACACTATTATAAATACGACATGCATAATATACTCCTTTCTTCTTTAAATATATCATATTTTATATTTTTGGTAACATTTTTTTATTAAGTCTTTACCTCTTCCTAGAATATTAACTTTATCAATATCTTTCATATCAATTAAAACTACTTTATATGAATTATCTGGATTATTTCTTATTTTTTCTTCACCACTTAAAGTTGGTGTTCCAGATAAATATTTTAAATAAAACCAATAACAAATTCCTGCACCATAGTCCTCTTTTTCTAAATATTCAATTTCTTCAGTTTTAACGGTTGTTTCTTCCATTGTTTCACGAATAGCTGCTTCAAGATATGTTTCATTTTCTTCTACACCACCACCAGGAATAGTAAAATAATGAAGAAGTTCCTTTCCTTCTCGTCTGTATCGTTCGATTAATAAAACATTATTATCAATAAAGGTTATTCCCCGAGCTACTACTCTTTTTTTCCCTTCATAAACTGTCATTTTATCACCAATCTTTCCAACTTTATTATACATATTATTTTGATATCAGGCAAGAATTACTAAAATAATTATTATATTTAGGATTTTTTTTCATAAAATATATTGGTGATTGAATGAATATTATTTGGAAAAAAACATTCCAATCTTGTTTAATTATTTTTACTTTAATTATACTTTTAACTTTACTAGTTAATACTCTCTATTACTTAGATATTATTAGTAATAATTCCGTTAAATACTTAAAAATGTTACTTACTCTTCTTTCTTTTTTTATTGGTGGCTTTTATATGGGAAAAGCTAGTCCAAACAAAGGATATGTATATGGATTAAGATTATCTTTAATTATCATAACTATTTTATTAATTATCAGTATTATTTTTCATGAATTAAAAATATCAAGAATTATTTATTTTTTAATTATAACTTTTTGTATAACTTTTGGATCAATGATTGGTATTAATAAAAAAAGAAATTAAAAAAGGATGTTGTCATCCTTTTAATAATTCTTCTAATTTTTTCTTTTCTTCAACTAATTTTTGACGATCCATCTCAACTATTTTAGATGGAGCTTTATTAACATAATTTTCATTAGCTAATAGTTTTTCCCGACGAGATATAGAATCTTGTAAGGCTTTAATTTGATTTTCTCTTATTACTTTATCCTCTTCTGTTTCGATTTTTTCAAAAAAGATTGTAGCTTTAATTCTTTTTGAAATAACTTTATAAGATTTTATCTTTAAAGGTTCATGAATAAGATTATCTTTTAATTTTAGCATTTGAATAATTAAATCATATTCACCTAGAGTATCAAACATAACTTTTGCATCTTTAGCTATATTATTTTCGGCTTTAATATTACGGAAGCTTTTAATAAATTCAATGACATCATCAATTTCTTCTTCCTCATCAGGATAAAGATATTTTTTGCTGTATTTAGGATATGATGATATCATAATATCTTCACTGTCACGAACAGGTAATTTAGAATATATTTCATCCGCTATATAAGGAACAAATGGTTGGAGCATTTTTAATATATTTGTCAAAATAAAGCATAATGTAGATTTAGTACTAATACTATCTAAAGAATACTTTGCCATCTCAATATAATAATCACAGAAATAATTCCAGCTGAATTCATAAATAGCATTACCAGCGTTATTAAACTCATATTTATTCATAAACTTAGTTGTTTCATGAAGCATTTTTTCAAATTTAGTAAGAATCCATTTATCCATTGGTTTAATATCTTTTAAATCAATCTTTTGTAAGTCTTGAATGTTAATTAAAACAAAACGTGAGGCATTCCATATTTTATTAAGATAATTCCAAGCGGCTTTAATTTTATCTTCATCAAAACGCATATCTGTACCAGGGGCAACATCACATGCTAAATAATATCGAAGAGCATCAGCACCATATTCTTGAACCATATCAAATGGATCAATACCATTACCTAGACTTTTTGAAAATTTTCTTCCTTGTTTATCACGAATAAGTCCATGTATTAAACATGTTTCAAAAGGACGTTTACCAAGTAACTTCTCTCCTTGAAAAGTCATTCGATTAACCCAAAAAGGAATAATGTCATAACCAGTTACTAAACAACTATTCGGATAATATCTATTTAATAATGGAGTATTATTAGGCCAACCTAATGTAGCGAAAGGCCATAAAGCACTCGAAAACCAGGTATCAAGAACATCATCATCTTGAATCCATCCCTCACCTTTTGGTGGAACCATTCCAACATATATTTCATCATCTTTATACCAAGCTGGAATTCGGTGACCCCACCATAATTGTCTTGAGATACACCAATCATAAGTTATTTCCATCCAATGGTTCATAGTTTTTTCATAACGGGATGGAACAAAATTAACTTTTTCTTGTTTCTTTTTTTGAGTTTCTAAAACACGATCAGCTAAAGGACGCATTTTAACAAACCATTGTTTTTTTATCATTGGTTCAACCATAACCCCAGTTCTTTCAGAATGACCTACTTCATGTGTTAATGGTTCAATTTTTAAAAGAAGATTGTCTTTTTCTAAATCTTTTAATACTTCCTCTCGACATTTTTCTCTTGTCATACCAGAATATTTTCCAGCATTTTCATTCATTGTTGCATCATCATTCATAATAACAATACGTTCTAAATCATGACGAAGACCAACTTCAAAGTCATTAGGATCATGAGCAGGAGTTATTTTAACACAACCTGTACCCTTTTCCATATCAGCATGTTCATCAGTAATAACAGGTATTTTACGACCAACAAGTGGTAAAATAACGTTTTTACCAACAAATTTTTGATAACGTTTATCTTTTTCATTAACAGCTACGGCAGTATCACCAAATAAGGTTTCTGGTCGGGTTGTAGCGACATCTAGATATTCATCACTATCCTCTAATTTATATTTCAAGTGATAAAAAGCACTTTCTTCTTCTTTATATATTACTTCTTCATTTGAAAGAGCTGTTTGAGCAACCGGATCCCAATTAATTATTTTCTCTCCACGGTAAATTAACCCTTCATGATAAAAGTCAACAAAAACTTTTTTAACCGCTTCAGATAACCCGTCGTCAAGTGTAAAGCGTTCTTTCGAATAATCAAGCGCAATACCTAATTTAGCCCATTGTTCTCGGATTATATCAGCATGTTCCTTTGTCCATTTCCAACATTCATTAATAAATGCTTCTCGTCCATATTCATATTTATTAATTCCTTGATCTTTAAGTCTTTTAACAACCTTTGCTTCGGTAGCAATGGCAGCATGATCCATTCCAGGAAGCCACAAGGTGTCATAACCTTCCATTTTTTTGTAACGAATAATAATATCTTGTAATGTTACATCCCAGGCATGACCCAAATGTAATACTCCCGTAACATTAGGCGGTGGTAAAACAATACAAAAAGGCTTTTTAAGATTTGTTTCTTCAGCTTTAAAATAACCTTTTTCTAGCCATTTTTGATATTTATTTTCCTCTACTTTCAAGTGATCGTACTTTGATTCTTGCATCCTTCTTACCTCTTTCTTCAACTTTAGCTATTAATTCTCTATATAAATCTTCATAGCCTTCTTTAACATCAATAATATTTAATATATCATGTAAAAAACCAAGAATTACAGCTAATTCATATGATTCATCGAAATATAAATCTTTAATAAACGATAAATACAATAAAATAGAGTCAGCTTTTCCTTTTAATTTCATGTCATGTAAGTCAATGCTTCTATCATGGAGAAAATCTTCCTTAACTTTTTCGGTTGGTTCACTATCTAAAAGAAGATGCTTTTTAAGTGATCTTATATAGAGAATATCTAATTTATCAGCATCTCTAATCATTTTAGCAAATAATTCTTCTTCCTCAGTCATTGGTCCTGTTAAATCTTTTTTGTTATGAAAATATAACGCCTTACGTATAATTAAATAATAACGTGGATTTACTTTAAAAGATTCAATTAATCCATCATTAAACATTATTTTATTACTATAAGCCCCGTGATCAAAACTTAAATTATTAAATTTTTGACTGCGTTCTACTTCTCTAAATCTCCCTAAATCATGAACTAATCCAATTAAAAATGCTATTTGATATTCTTCATCTGTTAACTTTAACTTATTCGATAACATTTGCATTAATATGGCCACTCGTATTGAATGATTATACTTTTCACATATTAATTCATTGCTCATATCATAATTACTATGGATATACTCTCTAAAAATTTGTAAAAAATTGTCCATTTTTCCCCCTAAAAATCAATAATTAATTTCCTGATTTACTGAAACATTATATCATAGTAATTAATAATTATCAACTTTTTAGTCATCAATAGCTTTAGAAACATAATTCATAATTGCTTTAATAACTTGATCAAAACGACGCTCTACTTTTTTAGATATTTTTAAAAATGTTCGAGTATAAACATTAGCATAGTTGGGTTTAGCAATTATATAATCTTTTTTTGTTACATCAACTCCATTCTTTAGATCATTTTCATATTCTAGAATCATTTCATCTGTAAGAACTCTTCTATCTTGATTTCTTCTTTCGTAATAACCATTTCGATAAGTAAAATATAGTCCTATATAAAGCATTAACATAATAACTAATCCTATTTTCCAGATTCTTTTCATTTATTATCACCAAGCATATGATACATCATTAAAGCAATTATTTCTGTCGAATTATTGATTTCTTCTTGATTATTTTCTACTCCCCCTATTTCTATTAAAAGAACATTACTTCCTAAATCTTGATTATAAACACCATTTACCCCTACCCCTTGTTTTTCATAAATACCTTTAGATAAACCTGGATAATTATTCTCTAAATATTGGTGCATTTTCTCTAATATTTTTTTATTTTCTTGATAATTAGGATTATCCAGTCCTAAAACAAATAATAATTTAGCATATTTCTTTTTATTTAACTCAATAGTTGTATTATTAACACTATCCCGATGAATATCAATATAATATGAATATTTCTCTTTTCTATCCATAATGAAGTTTCTTGATATATCATAGCTTGATAAATTAGTTAATTGATAATCACTAACTTTTTGATTTTCTAAATAAGTTTTAATTCCTAATTTTTCTAAATTATTTTTTAGCATTGTACTTGCATCAATAACACTACTTCCATCTTGATATCTTTCATTATCATGTGTATTATATAAATAAATTAATTGATTATTGTTGGTATAAGTTTCCTCTTCCTTTTGGTAAGCCATATTTTTGATTAAATAATCAAGATTATATAGTTTTACAACATTCAAATTCTCTTTTTCGAACGAAAAATTTGACAATAATATTTTTACCATATCATAACAGTTAATATTTAATTTTTGAAAACTTAAATAAACAAATAATAAAAGAAAAATAATTATTTCTAAAACAATAAAAAGGGTTTTAAATTTATGAGGACTTTTCGTTTTAAATTTTTTCATACTAATATATATGAAAAAAAGAAGATATTATTCTTCTTCACTTAAATCTTTATAGCCTTTGGTTGTATATTTATTCGAACATTTAATATAAGCTTTTTCTTCTAGAGTATCGACATAACCAACGCACTTCTCTTCTTTTATTTTATCTAATCCTTCTAATTCCGATAATGCAATGATTCTTTCACTAGAATTAGAAGCCTTGGCATATTCTACCATCATTTTTTCATAGGAAGAATACATTTCATTGCTATTCTTTTGTAATATCTTTGTTACTGATGGATAGACAACCATCGCAATGATAACCATGACGACTAAAACCGTTAATAATTCCATTAAAGTAAAGCCTTTTTTATTCATATCTCATCCTCATGTATATTATATCATCCAATTAATAATTAATTCAACACCTAAAAGTTCTAAAAGGACTAAATTAATAATATATTTAAGAGAGAATTACCATAATTAACACATTTTTACATTTACGGTGCAATTAATAACGATTTTTCTTGCTTTTTTGAGCAAATTATGTTATTATAGTACTCGCTTATTGCATTGAGGGGGATAGAATATGAATAAGTATTTGAACAAAATTTTTATTTCATTAATTGTTTTAGCTACGCTTTTTGTTGCCTTTATAAGTAGTGATACAGTTAATGCCGCTGAAAATGGTATGCCTGATGCGATTACGATTACATCTAATCGTGAAGTAAAATACATTTTCGGTGATATGTCAGGAGGACAAATTGGGGCTTATGTAAAACAAACTAAAAATGGTTATGTTTACTGTATTGAACCTCAAAAAGATTCACTAGGACGTGAAACATTATTATTTGATGGTGAATTAACTGATCCTGGATATGTTTATTTAGCATTAAATGGTTTTCCGAATGCTAAACCATACGAAGAAGGTGACGACGATGAGAACTATTATGTTACTCAAGTAGCGCACTGGATGTATGCTTATGTTGTATATGGATATGCTAACTCTGATAAAGTTGCTGGAACATTAATTGATCGTAATGGAAATCAATTATATCGTTTCTATGGATCAGAATATCCAAATTCTAAGCAAGTTAAAATTGCTAATGCAGCATATAAATTATATAAAGGAGCTAAAGAAGCTCATGATAAAGGCACAACAACAACTTATAGTATTAGCTTAAGCACTGTTAATAGTACATTAACTTCTAAAAACGGATATTTAATATCTGATCCAGTTACAGTTACAATAAGTGGTGTTGATACATATACGGTTAATGTTGATACAAAGAATGCTACAGTTATTGGTACTGATGGTAAGGAAAAAACAACTTTTAAAAAGGGAGAAAGATTTTTAATTAAAGTTAATGGAACTGACACCGTTAATATTGATATTACAGTATCAATCTCTGCTACAACTTATAAAGTTTATCGTTATAAACCTGAATCTTTTTCTAAACAAAAAGTACTTTATACTGTTGTAGTTCCTGAAACAATCACTAAAACAGCTAAAGCACATTTTAATTATGTAAATGATAATCAAGTAGAAATTAGTAAAATAGATATTACTAATAATAAAGAACTTGCTGGTGCTCATTTAGTAATTCGTAATGATAAAGAAGAAATCGTTGAAGAATGGACAAGTACAAGTACGACTCACAAAGTTAAATTAAGTCCTGGTAAATATACTCTAGAAGAAACTATTGCTCCAGAAGGATTTGTATTATCAAAAGAAAAAATCAGCTTCACAGTTAAGAGTGATGGAACTGCTGATAAAGTAGTAATGAAAAATAGTCCAATTCCTGATAC
>CAMNBS010000042.1 GCA_946533175.1 uncultured Clostridia bacterium | reverse complement strand
TATGTCAATTAGATATAGAAAAAAATAATTACTTTACATCGTAATTATTTAATTCTTTTTAAAACGTTTTCCATTTTTTTATTTGCTTCACAAATATCTTTTAATGAATGACTTTTTATTAATTCATTAGCTTTACTTATTTCACTATTTATTTTAGTCAACTCTTCTTGTGAAATACTATCAATATAACTATTTTCCCATTCTTTAGCATATTTATCAAATAAAGCATATTCTTTTTTTATTTCTTTGTTCGTTTCTTTTATATAATCAATTAAATCTTTTAACTTTCGAATCGCTTTTTTTAAATAAAATTCATCATTTTTATCTAATAAATCATTCACTTCTTTAATATCATGTTCAAATATTTCATCAACATCTTCTTGAAATAAAGGATAATCATGTAAGGTATCATAAAAATCTTTTTTAATATCCTCTAATTCATGATAATAATAATCCATTATTTTATCCTCTCTAGAATATCTCTAGCTGATACAAGCCCAGTTGCTGCTGCAATAACAATATTACCAGCTTTCCCAGCTCCATCTCCAATAAAATAAATATTATGATTTTTTGCTTTAAATTTATTATCCGTCTCTATTTCATTAGAAAAAAACTTAATTTCTGGCCCATAAAGAAGTGTTTCATCATTATTAACACCAGGTATTATTTTATCAAGAGCTTCTAATCCATCTAAAATATTGGTAATAATTCGATGTGGCATAACAAGAGCCAAATCACCCGGAACAACATCTTTTAATGTAGGAGTAATAAATAATTTATTTAAACGAGTATCACGGGTTCTTCGAAATTTCTTTAAATCACCTAAAGTCTGTAATATTGGTTTTGAATCTCCTAAGCAATTAGCGATTTTAGCAATACATTCACCATATTCACGAGTATTCGTAACAGGTTCGGTTAAATTAATTTTCGAAATAAAAGCAAAATTACTATTATTAGATTTAATATTTTTTAAGGCATGACCATTAACACAAATATATCCATAATAATTTTCTTTCGTTACAAAACCTCCAGGATTAGTACAAAATGTCCTTATTTCATCACCATATGTCTTGGTTTTAATAAAAATAGATGGATCATATATTACACTACATAAATCTTCTAATAATTCACGTCTTACTTCAACACGAACCCCAATTTCAATACTCTGAGAAAGATAAGGAATAGCATATTTATCAGCCAATGATTGAATCCACTTTGCACCCGTTCTTCCTGGAGCAACAATAACATATTTAGCAGAAAACTCAATTTCTTCTTTTCCTTTTTTGCATAGAACACGATTTTTTTTCTTTTCATCAATAATATCTTTAACCGTAATAGATTCTAATAATTCCACACCTTTTTCTTTTAAGAAATCCGTTATTCCTTTAATATATCCAGGTAAATTATCACTACCAAGATGTTTTTGTTTTATTAATAAAAGTTTAGCTCCCGTTAGAGCTACTTGTTTTTCTATTTTCTTTGCTTCCTCCATATTAGTTGGATAAACATCACTATCCATGTGAAAGAAATTAAAAATATTTTCTGTATCTTCTAATAATTTATCTGCTTCTTCACTAGTCATATATTTATATAAATCACTCTTACCTAATTTAGGAACAAAGTTTAATTTACCATCAGAAAAAGTTCCAGCTCCGCCATATCCTGATAAAATGCCACATGGATTACAGTTTTTACAACGTGTTCCAAATTTATTCATTGGACAAACACGATTTTCAGCAAATTTTCCTTGATCAACCATCAATATTTTTAAATCTTTTTGTTTAGTAATTAATTCATAAGCAGCAAAAAGCCCTGCTGGCCCTGCTCCAACAATTATAACATCATACATCATAATACCTCTCTTTTAATAATTTTCTAATATATATCTTTTTAAATCATCTGGATTATTTAACAATTCACCTTTTAAAATTTTTTCTTCTAAAGAAATATATATATTTCCAATAAAGTTACCTGGTTTTCTTTTTAAAAGCTTACACATTTCTTTAGCAGTAATTAAAATATCTTCTCTACTTTTAATAGGCAATTCCTCGTATTTTTTTAAAATATCTTTTTTTCTAATTCCTTTATTTATACCTGCCAAAAGATTTACATACACTCCATATTTATATAATACTATTGGTGATAAATTATCCATTTCATAAACTTCATTTATTTTATGAATTAATTCTTTTTCATTTCCAGTAAAATTATATACGTCAGTATTAATCATGGCCCAAATTCCTACAATATCACTATAATCCTTTACTCTTTCTAAATGCGTAAGTTCTAAATCATCTTCTAAATGATATTTTTTTATCAAAGCTATTCCTTCTTTAGCTTTATTACTACCAAATATTTTGTCTAACTCATTCTTTTTACGATTATATGAAATATTTTTTAATAATTTTTTGTTTTCTTTAATAGCATCTTCAATATCCTTACTCAAAGTAAAATCTAACATACTACTAAAACGAATAGCACGTAATATTCGTAAAGCATCTCTTGAAAAAGATAATTTACTATCCCCAATGGTTTTTAATAAGTGTTTTTGTAAATCTTCTTTCCCCCCTACTAAATCAATAATTTGACCATCTTTATCAATACATATAGCATTAACAGTGAAATCACGTCTTAATAAATCTGTTTGTAAATCATTCACATATGTAATACTACTAGGATGGCGATTATCATAATATTCATCTTCCAATCGAAAAGTTGTAAGATCAAAACGAATATTTTTGTAGTACAAAACAACTGAACCATAGATAGTAGATGAGATAATAGCATCTTCAAAGATATTTGTAAGTTCCATCGGGGTTGCATTAGTAGTTATATCAATGTCATTACTTTCAATATTTAATAGCATATCTCTAGTAAAACCACCTACAATATAGCCAACATATCCATTATCATATATTATATTTAAAATTTCTAAACCTATTTCTAACATATTTTAACTCTCAAAATAATAATAATAAAATTATCTTTAATAGTCAATATTTTTAACAAAATTAAAAGAATAAGTTTCCTTATCCTTTTATATCTTAATTAACCTTATTCTTTAGAGCAGTTCCAACTTTGAATGTAACAGCACGACGTGCAGGAATTTTAATAGTTTCACCTGTTCTTGGATTACGAGCAGTTCTAGCATCACGTTTTGCTACAGCAAATGTTCCAAATCCAACTAGTGGTACTCTATCTCCTTTAACAAGTGCTTTACTGATAGCTTCAAGTGTAGCATCTAAACTTCTTGCAGCATCAGCTTTTGTTAGACCAGCTTTTTTTGCAATAGCGTCTACTAATTCAACTTTTTTCATTATTTCCTCCTTCTAAAGTTAAATAATTTAAGCAATACCATGCTTACATATACACGATATCACATTATTCATAGTAAAATCAACACTTTTAACACATTTTTTTTTATAAGTGTCAACAATAGTCAAAAATATATATTTTTTTATTGAAAATCAATTATAATTTTGATAAACTTTTTATTGTAGTGAGGATTAAAGATGGATATTGTTATTATTTTTATTATATTGTTAATTGTAGCTTTAGTTTTTAAAAAACCTAGTAATGTAATTATTTTCTTTGGTTTAATTGATATTTTTTTAAGAATCTTAGATTATATTGGTAAAAATACTATCAAAGAAGTGAATGAATTTATTAATAAAGTCTTTCCTGATTCTATACCAGCTATAATTAGTGCCCACTCTGATGGAACGCTTGAATTAATTTGCATGTGGGGATATGTTCTATTAATGATTTTATTTGTTTATTATGTCTTTCGTATGCTACTTCATCGTTTATAAAAAAGTATGTAACATTTCATTACATACTTTTTTTATAACACTTCTATTTTCATAAAGTTAGTATTTTTACTTTCAATTGGAAAACCACCAGTAATAATAACAATGTCACCATCTTGCAAAGAAAACAATTCTCGAGCTTTTTTAGTACACATATTAACAATTGTATCAGTACTTTTACATTCATTAACTAATTGGGAAGTAATCCCATAAGCCAAAGTTAAACTTCTTACGGTATCAATATTAGGACTAAGAGCCAAAATTGGCGATGAACTTCTTGACCTACTAATTAATAATGCCGTATAGCCACTATTAGTATTAGTAATAATAGCTTTGGCATTTAATCGATTCGCTGATGTTGTAACGGCAGAAGCAATCGTCGATGTAATATCATTTGATAATGGTATATCATGTTCTTCGTTAGATAAATCTTCTTCAGCACTTATAATTACTTTATTAAGTGTTTCTACAGCCTCAATAGGATATTTGCCAATAGTTGTCTCACCACTTAATAAAATAGCATCCGTAAAGTCCATTACTGCATTATATATATCACTTACTTCGGGACGTGTTGGATGATCATTTTCTTCCATGCTTAAAAGAAAATCCGTAGCAACAATGCTTATTTTGCCATATTCACTAGCTTTACTTAAAATAAGTTTTTGAAAATATGGAAGACGCTCGATAGCTGTTTCAAGAGCTAAATCTCCACGAGCTACCATTACTCCATCAGAAACTTTAATAATTTCATCTAAATTTTCTAAAGCTGTTCTATTTTCAATTTTAGAAATGATTCCAACATGATTATTACCATTAGCTATTAATAAATCCGCAACTTCCAAGACATCTTGCTCACTTCGAACGTATGAAAGAGCTAAAAAATCAATATTCTTTTTAAGAGCATACATAATACTTTCATAATCTTTAGAAGAAATAAAAGGCATTTTAAAAGATTTCCCTTTTATATGAACTGATGTATTACTTTTAATTACTCCACCAGTAACCGTTTTTAAAACAGCAATATCTTGTTGTTTTTCTTTTACTACGAAAGATACAACACCATCACTAAAAAGTAATTCATCACCAACATTAATACTTTCTAAAACATTATCGCACGATAAAGATATCTGCGTATTATTACAAACAACTGGATAATTATATAGTTTTATTTCTCGATCTTTTTCAACTATTACTTCATTTTCAATAAATTTATGAACTCTAGCACTAGGACCATCTAAATCTAGCATAATACCAATGGGTTTGGTTAATTCCTTTTCTAATTTTCGTATTTTGTCAATGATTTCATCACAAAAAGCCAAATTAGCATGTGACAAATTAATTCGAATAACATCAACGCCACCTTGTATTAATTTTTTTAAAACTTCCATATCTTGACTAGCTGGACCAATAGTTCCAATAATTCTTGTTTTTCTCATTTAATCTCCTTTACATTTTTTATTTTTGTAGCAATTATTTGATAATCATTTCTTTTTTCAACCCTACCCTCAATAATTAATATATCACCTTTATTAATCGAAGAAATGGTTTCATACACTTTAGGAAAAAGAACTATTTCCCCATTTGTCTCTTCATCACTGCCATTAATAAAAGCCATTTTCTCACCATTTTTTGTAGTTATTTCATGTATTTTATCAACCATAATAATAGTTTTAATTAATTGATTAAAATAATCTTTAATATCACTCAAATTCATTATTTTATCAAATTGATTTTTATAAAAACTTACTGGATGATTGGTAAGATAAAAGCCAAAACTCTTTTTTTCCAAATCAATCAAATCATCTCTACCTATTTCCTCATAGAAAATTATTTCCGGTTTTAAAACATTTTCTTCACCTAAATCTTTAACTAACGTTCCATAATTCATTAGATTATCAATGTTTTCTCTTAAAGTATGACGATTATAAGAAAAACTATCTAAACAACCAGCATCAATTAATAAATTAATTGTATTAATCGTAATATTATTTTTTACCATCTTCGAAAAAAAGTCATAAATTGAAGAAAAACTATTTTCCCTAGCTTCAACTATTTTCATACTAATAATATTACTTATTCCTTTAATAATCGTAAATGGTAAAATTAAACTATCATAATATATTGTATAATTATTCAAACTTTTATTAATATCTGGTTTACAAATTTTAATTTTTGCTTTACGCATTTCTTTAATATAAGCAATCGTTTTTTCTTCATCCATACTAACATTATCTAATAAAGAAAGATAAAAATAAAGAGGATAATTAGCCTTTAAATAAGCCATCTTATACGATATCATACTATAAGCAACACTATGACTTTTATTAAATCCATAACTAGCAAAAGATTTTATGAAATTAAAAACATTTTTGACTATCTTTTCATCATATCCATTTTTTAATGAATTTTTAATAAACTTATCTTGAAACATTAAAATATCTTTTTCTTTTTTCTTACTCATCGCTCGTCTTAATATATCAGCTTCACCTAATGTAAAAGATGCCATAACATGTGCAATTTCCATAATCTGTTCTTGATATACAATTATTCCCATCGTACTTTTTAAAATATGTTCTAGACGATTATCATAATAAGTAATTTTTTCTTTTCCATGACGTCTTTTTATAAAAGTATCAATATTATTACTTGGTCCTGGTCGAAAGAAAGCATTGGCATTATAAATATCTTCAAAACTATCCGGCTTTAATTTAATTAAAAAATCCCGCATACCTGAACTTTCAAATTGAAAGATTCCCATCGTATTTCCTGTTTGAAAGAGATTATTTGTTTTAAAATCATGAAGAGGCAAATCACTAAATTTTAAGGATATTTTTTTATTTTTTTCGATAAGTTTTAAAGTATTATCAATCGTTGTCAAATTTTTTATTCCCAAAAAATCCATCTTTAATAAGCCAAGTCGTTCTAAATAAAATGCTTCATAACCAATAACATATTTTGTTTCATTTAAATATAGAGGAACAATATTTGATAAAACATCACTGGATATAACTACACCAGCAGCATGAATTGAAGAATGCCTAGGTAAATTAATTATTTTTCGAGCTACTTCATATAGATGTTTTAATTTATTATCACTATCAATAAAATTTTTAATATCATTTTTTAAATAAGCTTCATCTAAAGTCATATTACCAATTCTTTTACATAAATCATCTAAAAGATATATTGGTACATTGATTACTCTTCCCATATCCCGAAGAGCCATTTTAGTTCCAAATGTTCCAAAAGTCGTAATTAAAGCTACATGATCATTGCCATACTTTTCTTTAACATAATTAATAACCTCATCTCTTCTAATATCAGGAAAATCAGTATCAATATCTGGCATAGTAACCCGAGAAGGATTTAAAAAACGTTCAAATAGTAAATCATATTTAAGCGGATCAACATCAGTAATACCTAAAGAAAAACTAACTAAACTACCAGCAGCGCTACCACGACCAGGTCCCACCAAAATACCATTTGTTTTAGCATATTTTATATAATCATAAACAATTAAAAAATAATTTGAAAAACCCATTTGCTGAATAATATCTAATTCTTTTTTTAATCTTTCTTTATAATTAATACTTACCCTACTATTTAATCTCTTATTTAATCCAATAATCGCTAAATTATATAAATATTCATCACTATTTAATCCTTTAGTATCATTATATTTACAATAATCTGGTAAAGAAAAGGAGTATTTCGGTAATTTTAAATGACACTTATTAAAAAACTCCTGATAACGTAAATTATCAATATCTAGAAAATAAACATCACTATTAAATATATAATCATCACTTAATGTCTTATTATCTCTTAACATATTTAAATATTTTAAAGCAAGAGTATCTTCTTTTTTTATGCATAAAGTCTTATGTAAAGGAAAAGCACAATCATTACTATCACCATACACATAATAATCAGAATATATACGAATAAGTTCATTTTTATGCTCACAATTAGCATTTATTAAACAAATTAAATGTTCCGAATATTGTTTCAAGTCATCAAATGATAATTCCTTTTCATGACGATATCGTTCAATATTTAATAAATTTACATATCCTTGATAATTTTTGGCATATAAAAGACAATAACCAATATCAATACCTACAATAGGATTTATTTGATTAGCTTCACATTTTGTGATAAATTCCATCACACCATACATGTTATCATCACAAATACATAATTCATGCCATTGTTTTTCTTTAGCTAAATTAATCAAATCATCAATGGTAATTAAACTAGATAAAAAAGAATATACCGTTTTAACATATATCGGTGCCATAGCTCACCACCTTTATTTCATTTTAACATAAAAGAAGAAAAACTTCAGTAAAATTACTAAAGTTTTTCTAATTACATACATATATTTGCTTTTTACAAGTATACAAAGTTGTTGAACCAGCTTGTATTTCAGTTGCTGTACAACCACAATCGGTAGTATATTTAGTACCAGAACATTGACTAGCATATGTCGATAATTGATTA
>CAMNBS010000041.1 GCA_946533175.1 uncultured Clostridia bacterium | reverse complement strand
GGTGTAACTACCGATTCAACTGATGGAGTTATTTTTACTGGTTCAATTACTACTGGTTCAATTGGAGTAATAGGAGGTGTTACTTCACTTTGACTAGTAGTATTATCTCCTATATTATTCTGAATTGGTGGAATAATTGGAGCAACAGTTTCTTGTTTTACTGCTTCACCACCAATATTATTAAATGTATTAGTTACTGGTGATGAAATAGGACTTACAGGAATACTTGCTTCCGTTTCCTTTGATTCTTCCATATCAGAACTAACCCCATAATTGGTCTCTTCTTTGGCTTTTTTCTTAACATTATGACTACTAATAAAATACACCAAAAGTGCAATAATAATTAATAATACCCCTCCTGTAATAAATAATCCTGGTAATTCAAAAAACCATCCTAACGTTATTTCACTCATATTTTCACCTTTTATTCCTCTACTATTATATATTTATAATATCAAAAAAATATTCGAAAATCAATTATTTTAGAACATTTTTTTTAATAAATAAACAAAGATAAAAACCAATAATCCCCATACCATACTAATAACATTAAATAAAGCTAATACTTCCAAGACAATAACCATAACTGAAAGAAGAAGATATATTATTTTAAATCTTCTATTTTTTTTGTAAGTACGATACTTTTCATCATTAATATTTTTATTCATGAGATGTAATTCTAGTACCTAATTTTTCATCTTTTAAAAGACGAATTAAATTTTCTTTATCATTAAAATTAATAACCATAATATCAATATTATTATCCATGCACTCACGAACTGCAGGAATATCCATTACTTTAATTTCTGGATTATTCAAAACTTCTTGATGGGTTAATTTATCGTACATAACAGCATCTTCATATTTATTTGGATCTTTATCATAAACACCATCGACATTGGTTAACTTAATAATCGCATCAGCCTGAATTAAACTAGCTTTATTGGAAGCACAAGTATCTGTTGAACAGCCAATATGACCTGTTCCTCCACCAAAAATAACCACATTATTTTTTATTTTTTCTAATACTTCTTCTTTAGAATATTCTGGTACTAATCCATTCAAATTAAATGGAGTACTAATAATACAAGAAACATCACATTTTTTAAATGCATCAGCAAGACCTAAAGCATTGATACAAGTTCCAAGCATTCCCATTGTATCAACATAAATAGGTTCCATATCTTGATTACTTCTACCGCGGAAGAAATTTCCTCCTCCAATAACAATTCCAATTTCGATATTCATTTCACGTACTTTTTTTATTAATAGAGCGATTTCTTTAGCTTTTTCTTTATCGATTAAAGCCTCTTCACTCATTAATGATTCACCACTTAATTTAATTAAAATTCTTTTCATTATAAATACTCCTTTATATTATCTATTATCTCATCACTAATATCTTCTATAGTTCTAATTTTATCATTTTTTATGCAATTAACATTTGTCCAATTATAATATGCTGCTAGTTCTAGATAAGCAATTTCTGAATTTTTTAAATGTTCTTCACTTTTTTCGTGCTCATCTAATTTTAAACGATTCTTCTTTAATTCAAAAGCATAGGAATATGGAACATGCAAAAAAATAGTTTTATCAGGTTTTGGTAATCCTAATAGCCAATACTCTAATTTATCAATCCATTGATACATATTAAATCTTTCATTATCATCGCGGATCTTACTACCTTGATGAGCCATATTGCTACTAGTATATCGATCACAAATAACAAAATAATCATTATCTAAATATTCTCGGATTACTTTCTCATTATATTTTCGATCAGCAGCATAATATAAAGATGTTACTTTAGGATCAACTTTTACTGCCCCTTCCGGAAACCAACAAGGACTTATTTCTTCTTTTCCTAGATACGGTCCACCAACAATCTTTCCCGTTGGCGAATCATAATTAGGAAAAGTTACTCTAACAGCCTTTTTTCCCATCTTTTCTAATCTTTCAACAAGTAGTTTACTCTGTGTTTCTTTGCCACTACAATCCGTTCCTTCAATAACAATGAATTTTCCCATTATTTTCTCCTTTCATAAACAACAAAATGATATTTAATATTATTATCTTCGCCATGGCCAACAATAGTCTTTTTATATTTTCTTTTATCGAATTTAGGAAAATAAACGTCTGGATTTTTACAACTTTTTTCTACTTCTGTTAAATAAAGCTTTTTAGCATAAGGAAGAAATTGACGATAAATACTTGCACCACCAATAATAAATGTTTCCTCTTCATTTTTTACATTTTCAAGAATATCAGGAATACTATTAAATATTTCAACGCCATCTATAATACTTTCTTCTTTAAGTTGAAGAACAATATTACGCCTTTTTGGAAGCACTCCAGGAAGGGATTCAAAAGTTTTCCTTCCCATAATTACAGTCTTCCCCTTCGTAACATTTTTAAAATATTTTAAATCATTAGGTAAATGCCATATTAAATCATTATTTTTACCAAGTTCTAAGTTTTTCCCAACACAAGCAATTATTGATATCATTTTCCCTCCTATTGTGCAATAGGAAATTCAATTTTTCCATGATGCTGATAATCAACAACTTTTATATCAGCTAACTTTCTCGTATTATCAAATTGATAAAAATCTTTTATTTCTTTATTTATCCATAATTTTGGTGCAGGTAAATCAGGTAGTTCTTTTCCTCTTTTAATTTGTTCTTTAATACCATCAATTTGATTAACATAAATATGTGCATCCTTAATACTCCAATACATTTTTCCAACTTTTAGATTACATACTTGAGCTAGAAGATTAGCAAGAACGGCATACTGCGTAACATTAAAAGGAAGTCCAAGAGGAACATCACAACTTCTCTGATGAACCCAAAGATTTAATTTACCATCTGTTACATCCCATTCACTACACCATACACAACTAGGAAGAACAGCTGTATCTAAAAATTCATTTTGCCATAAGCTCATAACCATTCTTCGATCAGTAGGATTGTGTTTTATTTTATCAATTAAATTATCAATTAATTTATAACGATTAACTATCCAACCATAAGCTGTACCAATAGTATGAGCCCATTCTTTACCAAAATCTTTCACAACATCTTGTTTAACTAATTTACCGTTTTTATCTGGTAACATTTGACTTGCATACCATTTTCCATCTTCTTTTATTTCCCATTCATCCCATATATGATTACCACGTTCTTGTAACCATCTTACATCATTAGATTGGGCTTGATAAATCCAAAGCATTTCAGTAATAGCATTTTTAAAAAATAATTGTTTCGTTGTTAAAACAGGAAATTCTTCAGATAAATCAAACTCAAATTCATATCCCGGTATTTTAATTGTATTAATTCCAGTTCTATTTTCTACTTCTACTCCTTCTTTTAATATTTTTTTACAAAGTTTTAAATATTCTTTATCCCACTTACACATATTTCTCCTCTACATCATACATATTATAACATAAATTATATTAAATAAATTACTATTTACAAAAAAAGTAAACAGTTTCCCGTTTACCTCTTTTTATTATTTACATTCTGCCCCCATTTGTTCATAAATACTTTGTAGTCCCTTGGTAAGTAAGCGATTATTTTTTACATACCCTTTCAAAGTAGGTTGATCAGTAATTAACTTATTAACATCCATTTTAGTATAATCAATAGATACATCAGCTTTTACTTTATCACTTTCCTTAGTTATTTTATATGTATATCCTCCATAATTATCACTCATAGCCTTATAAGTGTTATTTAATTGAGTCTCCAATAAATCTAAAATTTCTTTGCTATCACTCTTAACAATTTCAACAGTTGAAACACTATCAACCAAATCATCAGTATAATTAATTGTATATGTTGATTCTAATTTATAATTATTTACAACATCATTACTATTTAATGTACAAGCAATACTTCCTTTCTTTTCTTCTCCACAACCAGTAATTAAAAGCATAAATAACGGTATTAATAATAATCTTTTTTTCATTTTCCCTCCTCAATAATACTATTATTATTTCATAAAAATTATTAACTTTTTATCTATCAACAATTTCATTATCCACAAACTTAACATCCAAAAACTTTTTACTGGATAAAAAATCACACATATGAACAAAATTTTCATACTTTGTTTTGGGTTTAGGAAGTATTTCATTACCATCATAATCCTTATTCCATGGTCCCATATGACTTTCTACAGCATGAGCAAATAAATCTAATTCTTTATCCGTAAGATTTATTTTTTCTTTGTTTTCCAAAACAAAGTTTTTAATTAAAGTTGGATGATTCGCTTGCGTATATCGATTATATTGTAACCCACTTTTTAGTCCATCATGTAAGATTAACGTCATAATCATAACATCTTTTTCGTTTTGAGTATATTTATCACCAATACATGGATTATCTAAAAGTTCTTTAGCAAGTCTTACTGCAACTTTAACATGACGAACCAAGCCACCATCGCCTAATGAAAAAGATGGATGATATTTTCCTGTCGATGAAGCCGGTATTTCATAAAAATAATCCGGTAGCATATCTAAAATTATAATACAACTATTTCTAATTCTCTCATCTTTAATATAACTTAATTCTTTTTTAAATACTTCATGTTTCATACTTTTTTCCTTCAAAATATATTTTATCACAAAAATTATTAAAAACTAATTACTTTACTATAAATTACATCCAACATCTTTGTGATTTAAGTTTTTATATAATGCATACGTTAAACACTTTAACCCGCCATGACACATTTCACTATGTTCACATTCTGTGCATTCATCGGGAATCTTCTTCATTCGTAATTCTTTTAAAAGAGGATTATTCTTATATAAATCATACATATTATCCTGTAACAAATTTCCCACAACAATAGGCATTCTTCGACAAGGAACTAAATCACCATTTTCCATCACAGTTAAAAGAGTTTCACCAGCTGTACAACCATATGCAAAATCATTGGTCATTTGAAATTGTAAAGCTCGATACATCGAAACAGTTGGACGAATAATTTTTTTCTTTAATAACTTACTTCTTTCCTCATCCATTATTTTTAAATATTCTCTAGTTTCATCGTAATTCATCATTAATTCTTCATCGCATGAATCCCCTAAAGGAATATAACGATCTGACCATACATTGTTCACATCATACTTTCTAGCATATTTAACTACCTTAGGAAATTCTTTATAATTTAATCGATTAGCCGTAAAAGATATCGAAGTAAAAATATCTTCATCACGTAAACATTTTATTCCTAAAGCAATTTGTTGATAAGTATTCTTTCCTCTAATATAATTATTTATTTTTTTACCACCTTCAAGACTAACTTGAACATAATATGGATTATATGACTTTATCCTTTTAGCAATTTCCGGTGTCACCATTGTTCCATTTGTTAAAATAGAAAAACTAATTAAATCAGCATCCTTTTTTATTAAATCCAATATTTTAAACAAGTGGGGATTACATAATGGTTCCCCACCTGTTATATTAATATGACCTTTCATTTTTAACTTAGCTAGTAATTCTTTAAATTGATTATAAATATTTTGTAAATCATTAAATGGTAAATTAATATATTTGTGATTTTCTTGATAACAATGTAAACATTTTAAATTACATTGTTCTCCTAAATGCCATTGTAAAACGAATCTCTCTACCATGAACCTCCTCCACCGCAGGATGAGCATCCACCGCCACATGATGAACAACCTCCCCCACAAGAAGAGCAACCACCACTACTTCCTGATGATGAGACAGGATAATATACATTATTACCAATACTAGTAAAAATAAAATCACCGTTGGTATAGTCGACATTTCCCATATTAACTTCTGGCATAGGAATATCTTCGAATTTCTTAATCCATTTCTTTGAAACATTTAAGACATAAGTATATGGCAAAATATCATAAAAATAATGAGGATTTTTTTCAACAAGAGCTTCTAATTTTTCTTTTTCAGCAGTAACTAAAAATTCTCTAAATCCTTTAACTCGAGCGGTTATTATTTCACCATAATCAGTTTTTCTACCCATAATGATAGTAAAGAAAATATTAACTAGGATACATCCAAATGATACATAATAAATAAAACTTAATTTTGGATCTAAATCTTCAATAACAAGGAAAGATATTATATTTAAAATGATTACAATTAAATTAAGAATTCGGGCTTTAACTTTCTTACTTTTAGCATCTAAATCATATACTTTCTTTTTAAACACACTTTCCAAATTATTATTAATATCAGAAAAAGCCGTATAAAAACTCTTATGTTCACTTAAAATTACTTCATTACCTGCTTCAAAAAGCTTACTATAGACAATATTCTCCATTGCCGTTTTAGGTTCTAAAGAAGCACGCTTTTTATTGTATTCATCCATCTCTTTAGTGTAATTCTCATAACAAGTATTATATTCTTCTACTAATTTGGCATAATCTTCTTTAATTTTTTCATTTTTCTTTTCTATATCTTTGGTATTATCACTAATTATTTCCACATAACCATTTTTTACAAGATTATCTTTGACATCTAAAAATAAATCTATATTTTCGCCAAGTGAAACAATATAATTATCTTTAAAAAGATATTTCATAACAGATGTTTCTTTTTCATTTAAGTTATGATCTACATCACGCATTTTTTTAACAATTATTCTTCTTTTTTCTAAGACACAATCGTTAAGCTTTTTTACTTCTTTAGGTTTTACTAACAATTTAGTAATTTTTATTTTATCATCTTTTTTTCTTTTACCTTTTTCTTCATCTATTCTAATATAACCTTTACTAGCTAATTGAATGATTAAAGAAATAGTTAATTTTTTGCTTGTTTTTCTTCGATTATAAATATATCCTATTTCCGCTGAATTCAAATTATCCGGTGGATAAAACTCAACAGTTGGTACTCTTTTTTCATAATCTTTGCCATATTTAGACCACATATAAATAATGTATCCAGTAATACCTAAAATAAGCATTGACAAGAAGAAAGAACCAAAGCCATATGTATAACTTCCACCAACAAAATATCCCTCTGGTAATCCAATATCAACGACTAATGAACCATTTAGTCTTAAATTATCTTTTCCTTTAATTGTTATGGTTTCCCCGTCAATACTATAATCAATTAAATCATTAATATTATTTTTACGATATCTATCAGTATAAAAATTTATTGTACTATTACTTATTTTTTTAGGCATATTAATAACTATTTTAGGTTTCTTTATTTGAGTACCCCAATAGTCACCAAAAGCATTAAAGATAAATTCATCAAATCCCTCAAAAGGATCTTTTCCCATGTCATAAGTATATTTTATTTGATAACTATGATCACCATAAACTATTAAATCCTTATCACCAATTTTAATTCGAGCTTTTTTATTTACTTTATCCAATGTATAATTTTCATCAACAGCCCGTAAATTTAAAATATTTGATCGTCTTTTAATTGTTTTATTATCCATACCAGTATATTCTAACCAATATGGTATAAATCTATATATTCCATGTTTATTAGAACCATAGAAATTAACATCAATATTTTCTGTAACATATACTTTATTATCAAGTTCTACATTAATTACAGTTTCATATCCTTCAATAGTAAAACCATCAGCAACTGTTTCTTTTTCATCTAAACTAATTCCAAAAATATTTTTGAAACTTAGATTATTATTTAAACTATTTAAAGAGCTTTGAGAGATACTTACTATAAAACAAAAACCTATAAAAAAGAAGATATACCACTTGAAATACTTTTGACGTTTTGTATCATCTTTAACTTTATTAATAACAAATGGCGCGATAAAAATTATTAAAACAAGTATTAAAATTATCATAATTCCACCTTAACATTATCACGTTCATCATTACTAGCTTCAAACATCTTTTTCTTTTTATAACCAAATATTTTAGCAACAATATTACTAGGAATCATGCCAATTTTATTATTAAAAAGACGAACCGTTGCATTATAATATTTTCTAGACTGAGCTATTTCATCCTCTACTTTTGTAAGATTTTTTGATAAATCGCGAAAAGAATCACTAGCTTTTAAATCAGGATAGCTTTCGGCTAAAACCATAATTTTATGAATATCATTAGTTAATCTTTCATTAGTTTTTAATTTCGTTTCATCATTCATATTGTCATAGACACTATTACGCAATTTAATAACATCTTCTAAAGTATCTTTTTCATGTTTAGCATAGCCTTTAACTGTTTCAACAATATTAGGAATTAAGTCCCATCTTTTCTTTAAATAAACATCCATGGTAGCAAAAGATTCATTGACTTTGTTTTCTAGCTTAATAAAACCATTAAATGTAATAAAAACATAAATAAGTATTAATAATAAAACCCCAATAATAATATAAATAATCATACATCCTCCTATAT
>CAMNBS010000040.1 GCA_946533175.1 uncultured Clostridia bacterium | reverse complement strand
GTCAAAAAAAAGAAAAGAAAAAAACAGCCACAAGGACTGTCTATTCGCATCGTTGGTGCGGGTAACAGGAGTTGAACCTGCACTCCGAAGAACTGGTTCCTAAGACCAGCGCGTCTGCCAATTCCGCCATACCCGCATACTAAACACAATATTATATAAAATAAAAGTGGTGGACCTTATAGGACTCGAACCTATGACCGATCGGTTATGAGCCGATTGCTCTAACCAACTGAGCTAAAGGTCCAGATCACTTACTTGAATATAATAGCATAAATAAGAATTAAAAATCAATAGTATTCAGTTAATTTTTTCAAAAAAAGCACTATCAATAGTGCTTATTTCTGTAACATATTTAATAAATTAATTTTAAACATATCTTTTTCAGGATTATCTTTACTAATCATGACACCTTTGTATGCTTTAAGTTCTGTACGATGACCTTCTTCTAAAATATTATCATCACAAGTGATATTAGTTAATAAAACAATATTTTTATCAGCATATACCGAATAATGTAAAACAATTTCACCATGAACTTTTACAAACATGTCATCCGTTGGTAAAACAAGATCGTATGATTTAACACCAGTATCCTTGTCTTCACTAACTAATTTACCTAAAAAATCACCATTTTTAATTTGAGGATAATAATCAAAAGTTAACTTCTTATAAGCAAGCATATTATATTTTCTTACTGATCTTTCTATCTTTCGAAATTCATTCTCATTTTGATATTCAAATATGTAATTTTGTTTCATTTAAAACCACCCCTAGAACATGGATACCCTTCTTATCCATTTCGTACTAAAATTATAACACACTTTACATAATTTGTCAAACATTTTTTATAAATAACAATATTTTTCCGAAAAACACATTTTTTTATTAGACAAAAACTTTACTAAAAGTTTAAAAAAACTATACAGAAATAGTCATCTGTATAGTTAGTAACCTCTTCTTAATAACTCAAAAGTAGCAGTTCTCTTACCAAAAAAATGGGTATCTTTTTCACTTTTATAAAGTAAATCAAAATAAACCTTCTTATTAAAACCAATAGCTCCACCTCGATCAAGTACAATAGCAATAACATCTTCTTTAAAAACATCCAAATCACGAATTCTAATGATACTACCAAAAGGAAGTGATTTATCAGCTGCTACAATACGAACTTTACCATATTCTTTGTCATTATAGTAAATATTACCATGTAAAACATTGTAACCACTTGCAGTTTTACCTGTTTTACAACCAACGCAATCCGGTCCATAGGCAGTAATCGGTCCATGATATGTTGCAAGAACTGGAACAATTTCCTCTTTTTTAATTTTTTCAAAAATTGGATCATCATTTTTAAAGATGTTGATTTCGGATGAAACATAGGTAAAAGTTTGATTGGTTTTTAATGAAATTGTATTTAAAAGAAAAGCTACTAAAATAATTAATTTATTAATAAAAATCCCCCCGAAAATCATTATAACACAAAACAATTAACTATTTCTTACCAATTAATGGCATTACCTTGAATGAGTTTTTTCACTTTCTAAATCATTTTGATAATCTAAATTGTGCTGATGACTTAAAGTTTTTGTTTGATGTTTATCTTCCTTCTTAGATGTTGTTTTTTCATAACCATCTACTTTTTTTCTTAATTTTTCATTTTCAAGTTCTAATTGTTCAATCATCTCACTTGATTCATCACGCAAATTCTTCATTTTATTACTTATTATTTTACTTTTTATTGCATTATAAATTGAGACAATCGGACCAATGGTAACCATTCCTAAAGCTCCAACTGATGATAAATACAATCCAAAAGTTGTATCATATATTTCGGATGGCAACGAATATAATGTAATTTGTGGCCATGCTATACCCAAGGATAATAATCCAACACCAACAGTAATCCATTTTGTAGCTTTTTTGAATTTTTGAAATAATGTATTTTGTTTTTTTAAGTTATCTTTTAATTCTTGTTCCACATTATTCTCCTAACATTAATATAAAGTCTTCTTCTTTAAGAATTGGAATATTAAGACTAATAGCTTTATTATATTTACTTCCAGGATTTTCTCCCACAATAACATAATCTGTTTTTTTACTTACAGAGTCTGACACTTTACCACCAAATGATTCAATTTGATTACGTATTTCTTCTCTTCCTCTGGATAAAGTTCCTGTTATTACAAAAGTCTTATTAACAAAATTTTCTTTTTCTTCAATTGTATTTAAATAATTCATATTGATATTTAATTTCTTCAAATCATTAATCAATTCAATATTTTCTGGATTTTTGAAATACTCACAAATGCTTGAAGCTATACTATCTCCAATATCAGAAATATCTTTTAATTCTTCATAACTGGCCATCATGATATTATCCATCGTTTTATAGGTTCGGGCAAGTAACTTAGCTGTTTTTTTACCAACATAACGAATACCTAAACCAAAAATTAATCTTTCTAATGAGTTATTTTTACTATTATTAATTTCAGTAAGTAAGTTTTCGATACTCTTATTCCCAAAACCCTCTAAATCTTTTAATTCTTCACTAATTTCATCTAATTTGTAAAAATCTTTAATACTTTTAATATATCCAAAATTATAGAAATCTTCAATTATTCTTTCACCAAACCCAGTTATATTCATAGCATCTCTTGAAGCATAATGAATCAAACTTTCAATAATTCTTCGATCACAGTTTTCGTTAACGCAATAATAGGCACTTTCATTTTCTTTTTTTATCAAGGTACTACCACAAATAGGACATGTTTTGGTCATTTCAAAATCTTTTTCAGTACCATCTCTTCGTTCTTTTAATACACATACCACTTCGGGAATAACATCTCCAGCTTTTTTAATACCAACAATGTCGCCTATTTTAATTTCTTTGTCTAATACAAAATCTTCATTATGCAAAGTAGTCTTTGAAATAGTTGATCCCATAACATTAACTGGTTCCAAAATAGCATTTGGGGTTACTTGACCAGTTCTTCCTACAGTAAATTTAATATCAACTAAACGAGTATAACTTATTTCTGCGGGAAATTTATAGGCAGTTGCCCATTTAGGATAACGGATAGTATTACCGATTTTCTTTTGGTCAGCAAGACTATTTAGTTTAATTACAACCCCATCAATATCATAAGGAAGATTTTCGCGAATCTTTTTTTTCTCTTCAATATAATGTAATACTTCATCAATGCTATTAACTAACTGGTTATTCTCTTTATTCGTACGAAAGCCTAATTTTTCCATAAATTTCAAAGCATCTAAATGTGTCTCTATTCCATAATCTTCAGGATTAGGCAAATGATATATAAATACTTCCAAATTTCTTTTTTGGGCTATACTACTATCTAACTGTCTTATTGATCCAGCAGCAGCATTCCGACAATTTTTAAAAGGTGTTTCATTATTTGCAATACGTTTAGCATTAAGTTCTTGAAGAGTTTTCTTACTCATAAAAATTTCTCCTCGAACTTCAATATCAATCGCTTCTTGAATTTTCAAAGGTACGGTTTTAATCGTTTTAACATTATTTGTGATATCTTCACCAGTAACTCCATCACCACGTGTAGCGGCACTTTTAAATATCCCTTTTTCATATTTAAGAGATACAGATAATCCATCTATTTTAAGTTCACAAACATACTTGGGATTAATACCCTCTTTTCTAATTCGTTTATCAAATAAAACAATATCGTCTTCATTAAAAACATCTGATAAACTCATCATTGGTTTATCATGAACTACTTTTTTAAATTTATCTAAAACTTCACCACCAATTTTTTTAGTTGGTGAATCATCACGTACAAGATTAGGATACTTTTCTTCAAGCTTATAAAGTTCATCTAAATATTTATCATACTCCTGATCCGTAATAGTTGGATTATCTAGAACATGATAGTCATAATTAGCTTGATTAATAATATCACAAAGATATTTTATTCGTTTTTCTATTTCCATAAATCCTCAGGATAAACCCCATTATCAATTAGTTTACGTAATTCCTGAACAACAAATTCTTTATCATCTTTATAAGTTACCCCTAACCATTTATCCGTTGATTCTAAAATTAAAACTTTTTTTCCATTTTTTATTTCTTGATCAACAACATCTGGAATTAAATATTCACAGTTTGTTAAATCATTTTTATTAACTTGAAGAAATTCATCTAATCCATTTTCTAAGACATTAAATAAGGAATCTCTAAAACCAAAGAAATTCATTGAAACAAGCGCATTTTCATCTACTACAAAACTTTCTCTTCCATCAAGTGGACTAGCAACAATATTACCATTAACTCTTTCAATTTTACTTTCAATAATATTAGTTAAATAACCATTTTCACTCTTACATACACCACGTTTTACACTACCATTTTCCGTCATGGTATTTTTAACACGGAAAGCTACCATAGCATAATCAGAATCATTATTATCAAAAAATTCTTTTATTTTTTGAAAAGCCACTGGTCCATAATAATCGTCAGAGTTAATCATAACAAAATTTCCTTGAACATGTCCTTTACAACACAAAATAGCATGGGCTGTTCCTAGTGGTTTTACCCGATTTTTTAAATCATATTCTTCTTTGACATTATCCATGTTTTGGAAAACATATTCCACCATAATCTTGTTTTCAATTCTTTGACCAATTGTTTCACGAAATAATTTATAATTTTCTTCTTTAATAATAAAAACTATTTTCGTAAAACCAGCTTTAATGGCATCAAAACAGGAATAATCAATAATAAACTCTCCATTTGGTCCAAATGGTTCTACTTGTTTAAGTCCTCCAAAACGACTTCCCATTCCAGCCGCTAAAATTACTAACGTTAAATCTTTTTTCATTTTCATCTCTCCTTTTTTTAACATACTTTTATTTAAACTACTCTACGATTTTATGTAGACTAGCATGTTCTTTCATCAATAGTTTTATTCCATATGGCATCTTAAACGCTACTTTGACAACAGTCTTCTCTACATTAATAACCTTTCCTGTTCCAAAGATATCATGATATACATAGTCACCTACTTGATAATCACTATCTTTATTATCTTCCAGTACCTTACGAGGTTCCGTTTTCTTTTCTTTTTCTTCTGGATTTATTGATTCAATTAATTCAGGAGTTATTTCTTTAATGAAACGACTAACTGGATTAATTTGATCTTTTCCATACAAAACCCTTGTTCTAGCGTTTGTTAGAAAGAGTTTTTCTTTGGCTCGTGTAATAGCTACATAACATAATCTTCGTTCTTCTTCAATTTCACTATTTGAAAATAAAGCATTTATATGAGGAAATAATCCCTCTTCAAGACCAGTTATGAAAACATAATCAAACTCCAACCCTTTAACGGCATGAATAGTCATTAAACTAACACGATTATTAGAATCCGTTACTTCAGTATTATCACTAATTAAACTAACTTCATATAAGAAATCTGGTAGAGATATAAGTCCATATTTATCTTCAAAAGCTTTAGTAATAGATTTAAACTCTTCTAAGTTCTCCAATCTTGTTTCAGCTTCAACACTATTTTCTTTAATAAGTTCCTCTTTTAAACCGCTTTTTTCTAAAACTAATTCCACAAGTTCAGTAAGCGATAAATGTTCTTTTTCTTTCTGCAAATCTAAAATAATATTTTTATAAAGCAAAGCTTTTCCATCAACTATGGCATCAAATAAGCTGATATTTTCATCATTACTTTTAGCAATTAAATCTTCAATTGTTTTATTACCAATTCCTCTTTTTGGCGTATTAATACTACGTAATAAACTAATAGCATCACGAGGATTATTAATAACTTTTAAATATGCCATTAAATCCTTTATTTCACGTCTTGCATAAAAGTTTACCGCCCCAATTATTCGATATGGAATATTTCTTTTTAAAAACTCATCTTCAAAAAGACGAGATTGTGCATTAGTTCGATATAACACAACGATGTCATCTAATGATATATTCGCTTTTTGTAAATCCATAATGGTTTTACCAACAAAACTTACTTCATCATTTCCGTTTTTCGCACGATAATAGGTAATTAACTCTCCATCTTTTTTGATTGATTCTAAATCTTTAGGATGACGATCAATGTTATTTTTAATAACACTATTAGCCGCATCTAAAATCACTTTAGTACTGCGATAATTCTTTTTTAAAACAATGGTTTTGCATAATTTATAATCTTTTTCAAAATTTAAAATATTTTTAAAATTGGCTCCTCTAAATCCATATATAGCTTGATCTGAATCACCAACAACACAAATATTTTGATACTTGGAAGCTAAATATTTAGTTAATACATATTGAGCTTCATTAGTATCTTGATACTCATCAATTAAAATATATTTAAATCGATCTTGATATTTTAATAAAAGTTCTTTGTTATCTTTAAATAATTTTATTGGTAATATTAATAAATCATCAAAATCAACTGCATTATTTTTTTGTAATTCTTCATCATATTCTTTATATACTTGTATGACTAATTTATCAAAATCTGTTTTAGCATAACGATTAAAACTATCAGGGGTAATTAAATCATTTTTTAAACTACTTATTTTATTACGAAATGATTTCGGCGGGAATTTATTGGGATCAATATCTAGTTTTCTTAAAACCCTTTTAACCGCGGTTAAGCTATCCTCAGTATCAAAAATTGCAAAATTATTATCTAATCCTAAATATTCATAATTCTCTCTAATTAATTTTAAGCCAAAAGAATGAAAAGTAGATATTTGCATATTCCTTGCCTCGCCACCAATTAATTTAATAACTCGTTCCTTCATTTCTGCGGCAGCTTTATTCGTAAAAGTAATAGCCAGAATATTATAAGGATCAATCCCTTTTTCAATTAAATAAGCAATACGACTAGTTAAAACTTTTGTTTTACCACTTCCAGCACCAGCCAATACTAAAAGTGGCCCATTTACATATGTAACAGCCTCTTGCTGTTCTTTATTTAATGATTCAATATTCATACTTTTACCTCATAGATTATTATACATGAATCATTAAAAAAAAGAAATACTTTGACAGTCTTTCTTCATAAAAAATTGCTATAAAACTATAGCAATTAGATTACCACTTCCACGATTAACTATTTTTGATAAAGTTTGTTGTAATTTATAACGAATATTTTCTGGCATTAAACTAATTTTTGATTGAATACCTTCTTGAACAATTTGATCAAGACTACGTCCAAATATTTCACTTTTCCAAATACTACTTGGATCTGTTTCATAATCCTTCATTAAATAATCAATTAATTCTTTACTTTGCATTTCACTTCCAATAATAGGTTCAAAAGTAGAATTAACATCAACTCTAATCATGTGGATAGATGGAGCTGTAGCTTTTAATTTAACTCCGAAACGACTTCCTTGTTTGGTTATCTCTGGAGTCTGCAACTTCATATCATAAATAGTTGGTGAAGCAACACCATATCCTGTTTGACGGACCATTTTAAGAGCATATTTAACTTGATCATATTCATTTTTGGCAGCAACATATTCCTGAAATAATTTTAAAACATCGCGCTTGTTAGTTATATCAATATTAATAATATCATTTAAAGTTTTATTATATAGTTCATCTGGAGCATCTAAGGTAATTATTACTCCACCAGTAGCAGGATCAACCGATGAAAGATATGCTTTAGATATTTCAGGAACATCATTAAAAACATTTGTGATTTTTTCAATATCTCTTAATTTATCAATCTCATAAACACTTTCTTTAATTTTATCAATATATAATTTTTTTAAAGGATGAGTACTATTTAAAACACTAATCCAATCAGGTATCTTTACCTTTACTTCAATAATAGGAAATTCATACAAAGCCTCACGTAGAATATCTGACATATCTTTTTCATTCATGTTAAGAACATTAACAGGTAGTACAACAACATTATATTTTTCACTTATTTCATGTTGTAAAGCAATTGTTTCAGGATTAGTAGGATGAGCACTATTTAAAATAACAATAAAAGGTTTATTAATTTCCTTTAATTCTTTAATAACTCTTTCTTCAGCATCAAGATAATTTTCTCTTTTAAAGTCGCCAAAACTTCCATCTGTTGTAACTGCAATACCAATTGTTGCATGTTCACGAATTACTTTTTCTGTACCAATTTCCGCTGCTTCCGAAAAAGGAATTAAATCATCATACCATGGTGTTTTAACCATTCTAGGACCATTTTCATCACTAATTCCTTTGGCATCATTAATAATATACCCAACACAATCAATAAGTTTTATTTGACAGTCAAAATCATCTATTGTTACTTTACATGCGTTATTTGGAACAAACTTCGGCTCAGTAGTCATAACCATTTTTCCTTGAGCACTTTGCGGTATTTCGTCAAGACAACGTGTTCGCTCATATTCATCTGAAATATTAGGGATAATAAGAGTTTCAACCATCTTCTTAATAAAGGTGCTTTTTCCTGTTCGAACAGCTCCTACTACTCCTAAATAAATATCTCCTTTTGTTCGTAAAGCAATATTTTTTATAATTTCTTTTTTATCCATATCATTCTCCATTCAATAAAAGATATGTTAAAAAGATATATTTATGCATAGAAAAAAGTGTAACAATGTACACTTTTTTCTATTATTCTTTAGTATTTTCTTCTTGTTTTTGAAAGAAATTGTATCTTTC
>CAMNBS010000039.1 GCA_946533175.1 uncultured Clostridia bacterium | reverse complement strand
AAATCGTCCATATTATACATTATTATACGTTAAATGTCAAATTTTATGTCAAATCAGTAAAAAAAGAAGCTATCGACATAACTTCTTTACTTTCATTGTTGGTTCTTTTGCATAATTATAACCATAACTAGTAATATTAATTAATCCTGAAAAACTTGGAAACATTTTTCCAACACTATATTTTATTGTTTCTTCATCATCACTTTCATAAACAACATTAAGATTCATAATCATTCTACCTTTACAGTATAATGAACAAGTTCCATAATACTTTTTACTAACCTCATCATATCCTGATATATATAACTCAAAACGATTAGCTTGTCTTTCTTCTATAAGAGCATTAATTTGTTCTTTTTCTACAAGATGAGTTCTTTCATAAAAAGTAACATTACATTCTCTTCGATTAGCGATAACCATTTTATCTAATTCAACTTTCTTCATACCACTACTATAATTTACTATCATAATGTTACCATTGAAATTATTTAACATTTCATTTAATTTATAACATAGATATTCTTTATTATTCGTTGTAGATATTAAAGAAAAACTAATAACTGGTTTTTTATTATTTTTAGTATAAAAATAACATTTTCCTAAATAACAATTTCTTTTACTATCAAAAGATAAATGAACATGTAAACGCTTTACATCCATTCCAGAAATTAAATTATTAATCTCTTCAACATTACCATTAATTATGACTTTCTCATTAACAAACTTAGCCATTCTTTCTTTATGAAGCAATTCTTTTTTTCTTTTCAATAATAAATAATATTTTTCTCTTTGAATGTCTGTTAAAGTACTTAAATCACTATCTTTAATCTTTTCAAGTATCTCATTTATTTCATCAATAGATGAACCTTCAATTGAAAAGTTTTCTAATTCAGTTAAAGGATTATTTTCTTCTATTACAGGCATTTCTTCTTCAATTACTTCTTCTGGTAATTCTTCACTTTTTTTAATCATTTTATCGTTTATTAATACTTGTAGACGATTCCAAATATTAAAATGATATTCTATAACTTGTGGATCGATCATAGCTTCTCTTGATAACGCACTAAAAGCTGATAATAGTTTCTCTAACTCTTCACGAGATGCATTTTCAAGGGGAATACTTTTAATTCTATCTAATATATGACTATCACTTTCACTTAAACTACTTAAAGGTTTAGATTCAGCTAATATTGGTAAATCTATATTAATTCTTTTTAATGAATTAGTAATTCTTTTTTCTCTTTTTAATTTCTTTATTGCTATTTTAATTTTTTCAAGATAATTAGCTGTACTAAGTTGTTTTTGTCTTTCTATTTTCTTTCCCCCAAATTTTTTCTTATTATAAATAGTTAATATTGTTTTCATAACAGTATTTAAAACATATATACCATCAGCAATCATTATAGGAACACCAATAGGAGGAATAACTATTCCTAAAGACATAATTCCTAAAGCAATAAGAGTATTCTTAATAAAATATGTTAAAGGATTAGTATAACGTTTTTTTACCTCATGAGAATACTTTTTAAATAATTTATCACCTGTTGGTGTTTTGGCAAAAAGATTATTATATACTTGTTTATCTTTTTCATTTATTAATGCACTGAATATATCTCTTAATTTACCTTGTAATGGTCTTATTAAAGCACTTGATCTAACTTGAACACTTTCTCTTATTTTATTTATTTGATTAGTTTTTTCATCAACACTTAGATTTACTTTTTGTCTTATAGAGGTTATTCTTTTATCCATTATTTTTAAATAATTAATAAACTCTTGTAATCTTTCATTTTGTTCCTTAAAATAAGAAATTAATTCTAAAGCAGCTTCATCTGAAATATCACAATAATCCCCTATTCTTTTTTCAATACTTTCTATTTCTGTTTCATTGCGACGAACCATGGTTTCTAATTCAAAATAATTCATAATTTTTCACTCCAAGGTGTATATAATATATGTTTTTTTTTTAAAAGTCAAATAAAAAAGAATTAAACTTTTCATTTAATTCTTTATTTAGCCTCATACCATGTTTTACCATATTCAATATCTACTTTTAATGGTACTTTTAAAGTAACAACATTTTCCATAATATCCCGAATAATTTTAGTCATAATTTCTACTTCATTATCTAAAACATCAAAAACTAATTCATCATGAACTTGAACAAGCATTTTACTATTTAAGTTTAATTCATCCATTTTCTTCTGTATTTTTATCATTGCTAACTTAATAATATCAGCTGCTGTTCCTTGAATAGGCGTATTCATTGCCATTCTTTCTCCACTACTTCGAATTAAATAATTCTTATTCTTTAATTCATCAATAATTCTTTTTCGATTAAATAATGTTTTAACATAACCATTTTGATAAGCATTATCAACAATACTTTGCATATATTCACTAATTCCTGGAAAAGTTTTTAAATAACTGTCAATAAATCTTTTCGCTTCCATCACGTTAATTCCTAAATCCTCAGATAATCCAAAACTACTTATTCCATAAATAATACCAAAATTAACCGCTTTTGCACTTCTTCGCATATTTTTATCAACTTTATCCAAAGGTACATGATATATATCACTAGCGGTTTTAGCATGTATATCCAAATCTTGTTGAAAAGCTTCAATCATTTCTTTCGCATTAGCCATATGAGCAAAAACACGTAATTCAATTTGTGAATAATCACTGGAAATAATAATATGATGATGACTAGGAATAAAAGCTTTTCTAATTTTTCTTCCCTCTTCCAAACGAATAGGAATATTTTGTAAGTTCGGTCTTTCTGAAGATAACCTTCCTGTTTTGGTTAATGTTTGATTAAAAATAGTATGAATTTTACCATCAGGTTTTATTTCTTCCATTAATCCAACAATATAATTGCTATGTAATTTAAAATATGTTCGATATTCTAATATTTTATCTATTACTGGATACTGTCCCTTTAATTTATCTAAAATATCTTTACTAGTGGAAAAACTTTCATTAGCTTTAAGTCTTTTAGGATATGGTATTGCTAACTTATTAAATAAGATATCGCCTAATTGTTTTGGAGATGAAATATTAAACTTTTCATGACATAATGAATATATTTCTTCTTCTAAATTATCTAATTTACCCTTTAATTCTTCTTGCATTTCTATTAAATAATTTTTATCAATATTAAAGCCATTTATTTCCATTTTAGCCAGAACATAAACAAGTGGTAATTCCATATCTAAATATAGTTTTTCTAATTCCTCATCTTGCAAGTTTTTATATAATGTATGACGATAATCATAAATAAAACGAGCTTTTTGACAAGCATTAGTATATACTATTTGATTATCTACATCATGAAGAGTTAACTCTGTACCATATATTTGACTATAAAAAGGAATTTCTACTTCATATTGACTAGCTAATTCAGCAATATCATTTTTAACATTTTTATTTAATAAATAAGCTTCAATCATTAAATCACGATTTTCTTGATCGATTGTAATATTATATTTATCAAAAACAACCAACATTTTCTTTAAATCATAAGTATATTTTCTTTTTCCATCATTCAAAATAGTACTATTTTCTAATAATTCAATAGGAACATAATAATTTTTATCACTTGTCGCAATAGCAACACCATATACTTTAGCATCATGATAATTATATCCTAATATTTCTAAATAAAGAGCATATTCACTATCTAATTTTAAATCTTTTAAATCTTGAATAACAACATAATTAATTTCTTCTTTATTTACTTTTTCACTTTCTAATTTTTTTAAAATAGAATTAAACTCTAATTCTTGCAAAAGTTTTTTATATTCCCCAAGATTAACTCCGCGATATTTAATACTCTCAAGATTAGTATCGATTGGTACATCACGATAGATAGTGGCCAGTTCATAACTTAAATAAGCTTTATCTTTATCTTCCCGAAGCTTATCTCCCATTTTGTTTTTTATTTTATCAACATTATTATATAAATTATCTAAACTATGATATTCTTGTAACAATTTAATAGCAGTTTTTTCTCCAATTCCATGAACGCCAGGAATATTATCACTTGCATCACCCATTAAAGCTTTTAAATCAATCATTCGAATTGGATCAATTCCATAAGTTCTCTTAAATTCTTCCTCATCCATCATAATATAATCATGCGTTTTTAATAATTTCATTTTGACATTAGGACTTATTAATTGCAATAAATCTTTATCACTACTAACAATTAAAGCTTCTAAGTTTTCTTTTTCAACCATTTTAGCGAAAGTTCCAATAATATCATCTGCTTCATAATTATCAATTTCTAAATGTGTAATTCCCATTGCTTCACATAATCTTCTTGAATAAGGAAATTGCATAATTAAATCATCAGGAGTAGCATCTCTAGTTCCTTTATATTCCAAATATTTTTCATGACGAAAAGTTTTACCTTTATCAAAAGCAATCATCATATATAATGGTTTTTCTTCTTCAATAATTTTATTAATCATATTCAAAAAACCATATAAGGCATTAGTTGCTAAACCTTTAGAATTTTTCATTAAATTACCACTATATGCTGTGGCAAAATAACTACGATATAACAAGTTATTACCATCAACTAAAACTATTTTGGCCATTTTATTCACCTACTTTATATATTAATGATATGGTATATTTTTCTTTTGCCATATAACTGCTTAAATCAATTTCAATATTTTTATAATCATCTCTATTATTTAGAACTTTAATAGTATTAATGCCATCATTCTTTTGTGTATTTAATAAATAATTTAATTCTTCATTGGTAATTTCATAATTAATTTGATTATCAATAAAAGAAATAAGCTTACTCTTCTTAATTAATTGATTCAGATTATAGATATCGAAAAAATAATTATTCTCTTCATTCAAATAATCTTTTTCCTCTTTTGTTCCATGGTATTCTTTTAATATACCACTATCATTAATCAAAAAATGATACTGATAATTACTATTAGCGATTGTACTAATATTAAAGCTTGTTGAAACATTATCTTTTTCTTTTACTGAAACATTTTTTTCTTTCCAACCCAAAAATAAAATACTAAAAAAGATAAGATAAAAGCCAAAGAAAAGAATTGCTTTAAGTCGTTTAGATTCTTTTATTTTTTTCATTTTAACTCCTTTTCACCACTTTACCAAGAAGACTATTTTTCTCACCATTTAAAAATTCTTTAATAGACATTCTTTTTTTACCCTCTTTTTTAATATCCAAAAGATTAATTATTCCATCATTTACTTTAATACTTAAAGTATTTTTATCTTGATAAACAATTTCACCATTTAAATAATTAGAATATTTATTAGTCTCTTCATAACTTACTTCATAAACTTTATATATTCTATCTTCTAAAACAAAATAACTAACGGGAAACGGATTCATTCCTCGAACCTGATTAAATACTTCTCTTCCTGTTTTATTAAAATCAATTTGTTCTTCTTCATGCGTAATATTATGACAAATCGTTGCTTTACTATTATCCTGTTTAATTCTTTCATTAGTTCCATCAAGAATACTTGGTAATGTTGATAATAAAAGTTCACTACCTAAGATACTTAATTTATCATGAATACTTCCAACATTATCACTATCTTGAATAGATATTTTACTTTGTTTAATAATATCCCCTGTATCCATTCCTTTATCCATATACATAATTGTTATCCCTGTTTCATTATATCCATCGATTAAAGCATGATGCAAAGGACTTCCACCACGTAATTTAGGAAGAAGGGAAGCATGAACATTAATACAACCAAATTTAGGATAATTTAATATTTCTTCGGGAATAATTTGACCATAGGCACAAGTAATAATAATATCCGGTTTTAAATCAAGTATTTGTTGATATTCTTTTCTAATTTTAACTGGCTGTAAAACTAAAACATTATGTTCAATTGCCATTTTTTTTACTGGTGGAAAACTTAATTTTTTATCTTTTCCAACTATTTTATCAGGTTGGGTTACAACCCCAATTACATTAGTATTCAATATTAAAGAATGTAAAACATTTAAACTAAACTCGGGAGTCCCCATAAAAACAACTTTCAAATCTTTTAAGTTCATATTTATCTTCCTCTCCTATAAAGCATCTATTTACTATTCTATCATAGATATATCATTAATTCTAGAACTTTACTATAGAAAAAAAGAGATTTTACTTTGAATCTCCCTTTTCTTCGTTACCTAAATCCATATCATGATCACGAATCATTATTCCACCATCTATAATACGATATAACTTATCCATATCTGTATCAGGTTCTGCAAACATCTTACCTAATGTTTCTAGTTGTTCACGATTCTTATCCACAAAATTTGAAAGACCACTATATTCGTCATGACCCGCACTTACTTTAATAACATCAAAAGCTGCTAAAAAAGCACAATCACTATCTAGATTATAATGTTCTTGTAACTTCTTTTTAATAATTGGATTTACCACTTTAAAATGAATAATACCCGTACGATAATCATCAGAATGACGCAAGCGAAATACTCGAAAATATTTTCCTTCTATTACTTTATCAGCTTGTCTTTTAGTACCATTATTTTCTCTTACCTTATTTATATTATTATTACTAAAGCGATTTTGCGCTATTTTACGAACACTACCAATAAATTCTTTTCTTTTTCTAGAATCATCTCGTCCATATTCATCTGTAAAATCTAATTCTTGAAAACAAAAAATTAAGTTTTTACAATGTTCAAAAGATATTTCCTCTGGTAATGCATCTATCTTTTGATAATTATCCATCTTTTCTTGATATTTTTGAAGTAGTCCCCTAAATCGCTCACTTATATCCAATAAAGTTGCTTCTTCATTTACTAAAAGATAATGTTCTTGATATTTCTTTTTAACTATTTCCATATATTTGTTTAATTCATCAACAAATTTTTGACAATCATGAGTTAAAAAATAACATAAATCAACATATTCAAAAGATAATTCACTATTAATATCTGAAAAATCTTGTCCTGTTTCAATTAAATAATCATATTGATGACTATATCCTTTAGCATATTTTAATAAAGGAGTTAATGTATTAATATATCCCTCTATTTGATGAAGAATACTTTCCCATTTTAAGCGATCTTTCTTTTCCTGCTCATAGATATCAATAATTATTTGAAAAATACTAAATACTCTTTCTTTATCTTTTTCAATATTAGGAAATAAATTGTTCTCTAAATCTGCTAAAATTATTCCCCACTCAACTTTTCCTTGAAATAAGTAATTATCTCTTCGATTATTACCAAATTCTAAATCTGTGAAATTAATTCTTTCTGAAACAACTTTTTTTATTTCTTCATATATTATTTTTATTTTATGAAATATTGCTTCATTTATATCTTCACTTTTCTTATCTTTAGCTTTTTTTACTAAAGTAACTTCCTCTTCATTTTCTAAATGATGTTCTTTCATTTTCAAATGAAAAAGGGCAATTTCTTTAAGTATTTCTTGTTGATGAGTCATTAACATTCTTTTAATTAGCCAATCATAAAACATCTCAAGTTCTGAAGAACTTTCAAAATCCTCTACTAATCCTGAATTAGAAAATTTAACATCAATTTTCTTTAATTGATCAATATATTTTTTTAATTCAACGCTTTCTTTTTGATAACTATCTCCATTTTGATATGAAGTATATCCTACTTTAATTCTTTTTATTAACTCTGAAAACAATGTTTGAAATAGACTATCAAAACATTCAAACATTTTTTCTCTAGCTTCTTTTACCATTTTTTGCACAAAAGAATCATTATTTTCACGAATATACATATTCTGACATACTTTTAAATTATAAATAATTTTATCAATTTCATCTGAAGAAAAATCCATCTTTTGTAAAAAAGAAATAACTTTTTCTTGAGATATTTTATCAAATTCATTATTATGGATAAGAGATAAAATATTATTAATCATTTCAAGATCAACAAAATATGCATTTAAATTTGGAAAGACATTAATAACATCCATTATTTGACTAGGAAACAATTCAATATTTTTATCAATAACATCAATTATTCTTTCTAATTCTTCTTTTTTAGATAATTGCTCCATTAACCAAAAATATCGATCTTCGCAAGCCGAAATATCTTCACTTAATAATTCTTTTAATTCTTGAAAACATTCCACATTATCACCTCTATCCTACTATAAACATCTTAACATAAACTAATCTAAAAGAAAAGGATTTCCTAAAAATATTTTTTGTAATATAATAAGAATGGAGGCAATATGAAAATAGATGAAGCAGTTATTTTATTAGGTGGTATGGGAACAAGACTTCTGCCTTTAACCAAAACTGTACCGAAAGAAATGTTACCCGTCTATGACGTACCCAATATTTTTCTATTGGTAGAAGAAGCATACCTTTCTGGAATAAAAAGAATTATTTTTGTAGTTACGGAACATAACAAAGATTTAATCCAAAGTTTTTTTCAAAAAGACGAATATTTAGATAATTTTCTTAAAGATAAGCCAGATAAACAACCATTATTAGCACGAATTAACAAAGTTATTCAAAAAATGGATTTTCAATATGTATTTCAGGATTTGAAAGGAACATACGGAGCTTTATATTCAGCTAAAGACTTTATAAAAAATGATAACTTCATTGTTATGTATGGCGATGATTTAATAGAAACTGAAATTCCTCTTACCAAATCTTTAATTATGGAATGGGAAAAAGATCATAAAATGCAAGTCGCGATTAAAGATAGTAAACCGCTTCCAAAAGTTGGTCTTGTTGAATTAGGTAAAGATGATTGTTTAAAAAACTTAGTTAGTATAGATAAACCAAATTCAGGATATATTTTGCATGGAAGAATGCTTATTAATAAAAAAATATTTACTGTTAAAGAAGCATTACCTAAACATAAAAATGATGAATATTATTTACCATATGCCTTATTACATTTTAGTGATGATGTTCACTGCTTTAAATATCATGGAAAATATTTTAATATTGGGGAAAAAACTGGATATATTAAAGCAAGTATCTACTATGCTATAAAAGATTCAAATAATAAATATGATTTACTAACTTTTTTTAAAGAAATAATATAAGGAGAAAATATGAATTGTTTATTTTGTAAAATTATTGAAGGAAGTATCCCTAGTGA
>CAMNBS010000038.1 GCA_946533175.1 uncultured Clostridia bacterium | reverse complement strand
TAATAATACGGATGTTGTTAAACTAGATACAAGTACTACAAATAATGGATAGAAGCTTGTATAAATAATTAAAGTTATAAGTGATATGTCATGTATCACTTTTTTTGTTGTCTTTTTTTCTGGTTTTTGATAAAATGAAAGAGGTGGTAACTTATGTTATATATTGGTTCACATGTTGGATTTAATAAAAATAGTCAATTATTAGGAAGCTTAGAAGAGGCACTGTCTTATAATGCTAATACATTTATGTTTTATACTGGAGCTCCTCAAAATACAATGCGTTATCCTATTGATGATAAATTAACCCAAGAAGCTTATGATAAAATGCAAGAGTTAGGAATATTACTGGATAAAGTTATTGTTCATGCCCCATATATTATTAATTTGGCTAATCCTGTTGAAGAGAAGCATCGATTTGCAGTTAATTTCTTAAGTGAAGAAGTAAAAAGATGTGAAAAATTAGGAATTACTAAAATGGTTTTACATCCAGGAAGTCATGTTGGTTGTGGAATTGATAATGGTATTAAAAATATTGTGGATGGCTTAAATGAAATAATGAAAAATAATCAATCGGTTTGTATTTTATTAGAAACTATGGCTGGTAAGGGTAGTGAAGTTGGCTCTAATTTTGAAGAAATAAAAAGAATTATTGATGGTGTTGAAAAAAAAGAGCTTATTGGTGTTTGTATGGATACTTGTCATATGCATGATGCTGGATATGATTTAAATGATTTTGATAAGGTGTTAAATGATTTTGATAAAATTGTTGGATTATCATATGTAAAATGTATTCACATTAATGATAGTAAAAATATTTGTGGAGCGAGACGTGATCGTCATGAAAATATTGGTAAGGGCTATATTGGTTTAGAGAATTTACTTAATGTTATTTATCATAAAAAATTAGATAACATTACTAAAATTTTAGAAACTCCTTATATTAATGATGTTGCTCCTTATAAAGAAGAAATTGCATTAATTAGAAAGAATGCCCGTTAGGAGGTTTTATGGAAAAGTATTATAAAGATGATGTTGTTGAAGGGTTGGTTACTGGAACAACCGATTATGGAATTTTTGTTAGTCTTGATGAATATTATAGTGGTTTAATACATATATCTGAAATTAGTGATGCCTACGTTAAAGACGTCAATAATTTCGTTAATGTTGGCGAAACAATTCGAGTTCGGGTATTGGATAGTGATGATGAGAGCTTTCATGTAAAATTAAGTATTAAAAATTTAAATTATCGCATTAATCGTAAAAAGGTTAAAATTTTGGAAACAGGTACTGGTTTTGAATTATTAAAGAGTAATTTAAATAACTGGATAACTGAAAGAATACAAAAAAATATGTAAAAATTTAAATCTTTTATTGACATTGGTAGATTATAATGGTATTATTATCAATGTCCAGTTATTTGGGCGATTAGCTCAGTTGGTTAGAGCACTTGCCTTACAAGCAAGGGGTCATAGGTTCGAGTCCTATATCGCCCACCATTTTTTATGCCGAAATAGCTCAATTGGTAGAGCAATTGATTTGTAATCAATAGGTTACGGGTTCGATTCCTGTTTTCGGCACCATTTGGAGAGATAGCGAAGTGGCTAAACGCGACAGACTGTAAATCTGTTCTTTCGGGTTCGGTGGTTCGAATCCACCTCTCTCCACCACGATTGCCTCGTAGCCAAGCGGTAAGGCACAAGACTTTGACTCTTGCATTCGCTAGTTCGAATCTAGCCGAGGCAGCCATCTTTTTTATGTAGTATGTCCCGTTAGCTCAGTAGGTAGAGCATTTGACTTTTAATCAAAGGGTCGTGAGTTCGAATCTCGCACGGGACACCATTTTTAAAAAATATGCCTGAGTGGCGGAATAGGTAGACGCACAGGACTTAAAATCCTGCGAGAATAAACCCTCGTGTCGGTTCAAGTCCGACCTTAGGCACCATTTTATTGGAGGAATACCCAAGTCCGGTTGAAGGGATCGGTCTTGAAAACCGAGAGGTCGTGAAAGCGGCGCAGGGGTTCGAATCCCTTTTCCTCCGCCAATATTGTTTAATATCGCGGGATAGAGCAGTGGTAGCTCGTTGGGCTCATAACCCAGAGGTCGTAGGTTCAAATCCTTCTCCCGCAACCAAGATGGTCTGTTAGTGCAGTGGCCTACCACGTCTGCCTGTCACGCAGAAGATCACGGGTCCGAATCCCGTACAGACCGCCAGTTGGCTCTTTAGCTCAGTCGGTAGAGCAAGGGACTGAAAATCCCTGTGTCGGTGGTTCGATTCCACTAGGAGCCACCATTAGAAATAAACTCGAATCGTCGAGCTTAAATAAAAGAAGAATCATAAGTTCTTCTTTTTTTTGTCAATAAAAAAACAATTATTTAAATAATTGTTTATTTTGTAATAAAGCCCATATCTTCTAATCTAGCGATTATTTCACTGGATGTTATATTTTCATCAGTGATATGAGATAGTTTAGTTGGATCAATACCTTTGATAATAAATATAACTGATGGATCGGCATAATCAATAGTTATTTTTAAATTATCCCCTTCAGTTTGAGAAAGATTACTTGTATCTAATTTATAGCCAGTAATGTCTTTTTCTTCTAATACCTTAGTTATTGTTTTTTCTAAATCATTATCTTTACTAGCGGTATACAAAACAAATGTTTCTTTAGCTTCTATTTTTTTGTTTAATTCTTCTAATGAAATTGTCTTGAGATTTTTAGATGAACAACCAGTTAAAGTAATGAATGTCATCAACAATAATACAAATATTTTTTTCTTCATAATTTTACACCTCTATTTAATAATATCATATTTTCTTTTATGGAACAATTAATTTACAGTTTATTTGATAAAAAAAATATTGCCAAAAAAAGGGAGATATAGTATGATTATATATAGTAGGGGTGATGCATTTGAAAGTAGCAATGTGGGGAGTTGGTTTATTAATTTTAAGCATCTTTGGCTTCTTTTTAATTAACATTTTTGGTAATATTACTGTTACTAATCAACAGAATTATACTATTATGAAAAATGCTGTTCAAGCGGCAATGTATGATGCTGTTGATATAGCTCGATATCGAACTGGTTTTTGTGTTTGTTCTGTTAATGGGAAAAATGTTAATGATAAATGGGTATTTAATAATAGTAAAGAATATAAAATAATTGATATTGTTGATGGAAAATGTAGTCTTGCTGGTGCAACATGTAAAATGGTTAATGGTGAGTATAAAATTAATAGTGGAGTGTTTGCGGAAAGTTTAATTAGACGCTTTTCTGAAAATGTTACAGGAAATAAAAGATATCAAATTGTGGTTAATGATGTTATTGAATATCCGCCAAAAGTAAAAGTAACTATTAATTCCTATGATACTAATCTTAATAGTGATGATGAGTTTACAATTGTCAATGAAATAGATGCAATATTAGAAAGTGAAATAAAAAAATGAAAGGGTTATAAAATATGAAAATTAAAAATTTACTTGCAAATAAGAATGTTGTTACGATATTAGGAGCGATATTAATCGTTATTGTATTATATGCTTTTTATAATTGGCGTGTTAGACAAGCTATTGATCCAATTAAAATACCTTATGCCAATGTTACAATAGGTCCACGAACAGAAATTACTAGTGATATGATTTCTTATGTAGAAATTCAACAATCAGCGATTAAAGGTAATGTGTTAACAAATATTAATAATATTGTTAATATGTATACCAATATTAATTCAACTATTCCTGAGGGAAGTTTATTCTATAAAGATGCAGTTGTGCGTTTTGATGATTTAGCTGATTCTTTTTTAATTAATATTCCTGATGGTATGGTTGCTTATAATTTTAATGTAAATGTATCTTCAACTTATGGAAATTCTATTTATCCAGGAAATTATGTTGATGTATATTTTAAGGGAGTTAGAGATGGCAAAATTATTATTGGAAAATTAGTTAAAAACGTTAAAGTATTAGCAGTTAAGGATAGTCAAGGAAATCATGTTTTTGAAAATATTGAAGAAGGACGTACTCCTAGTCAAATTATTTTTGCGGTAACGGATGAAATGCATGAATTATTAAGAATAGCTGAATATATTTCTGATGCGGAACTGATATTAGTGCCAACAAATGTTTCTTATAAATTAGAAACTAATGAAATTGTAACCGAAATAACTGATGTAGAGATAAAGAATTATATTGAAGAAAAAAGAGGTTAATAATTAAAAAGAATAGAAGGTGTTAACATGAATCAAGGAATAAATGCTTACGATATTAGAGAACATGATTCAAAATTAACTAATAATGAAATTAATGAGAATTTATTTTCAAATATTGATTTTGGACCACTTAAACCTTATTTAGATGATGATAACATTACTGATATTTCATATAGCAATAACGGACAAGTATGGTTAAAGTCTTTAGATAAAGGAGTTTATCGTATTGATAACCCTGGTATAAATAATGAATTAATTGAAAAAATTGCTTTTCAGTGTGCTAATATTATGGGAAAAACATTTAATATGGCATCTCCTTTTTTGGATAGTGAAAGTTCAGAACTTCGTATGAATTTTGTTCATGATTCAATTGCTAAAAATGGTATAGCGGTAGTATTTCGTAAAACACCGGCTAAAATTAGATTAAAGAAAGAAAAGATTATTGAAGAAAAGTATATTACTGCTGGTATTCATGATTTTTTAATTGACTGTGTTAGAGGACATTGTAATATCATTGTTAGTGGTGAAACGGGTAGTGGTAAAACAGAACTTGTTAAATATTTAGCAAGTCATACAGCCGAAAATGAAAAAATAGTTACGATAGAGGATACATTGGAATTGCATTTGGATAAAATTTTTCCAAATCGTGATATTGTTGCTATGAAAACTAATAATATCGCTTCTTATTCAGATGTATTAGTTACTTGTATGCGTCAAAATCCTAAGTGGATACTTTTATCAGAAGTTCGTTCAGCTGAAGCGGTTACTGCGGTTAGAAACTCTATTTCATCTGGGCATAATATTTTATCGACAATTCATGCAGATAAAGCTCAAAGTATACCATATCGACTTTATAGTTTGTTGGAATCCAATATTGATGTAAATCAATTTATGTCAACAATTTATCGATATATTCAGTTAGGTGTACATGTAAGAGCTAGATATGATAAAAATACTGGTGGTTTTATGCGTGAAGTATGTGAAGTATGTGAGTTTTATGTCACTCGAGATAATATTCCGGAAAGTCATATTATTTATAAAAAGAATACTGATGGATCAGAAATAATGAATGCACCTAGTGAATATTTAATTGATTATTTGGATGCTCAAGGTGTTGATATTTCTAATAAAGATTATTTGCATGTTGAAAATAATTCTAGTAATGATCAATTAATTAATACAGTTGAAGAAGAGAAAAATGATGATTTAGAAAAAACACAATATTTAGATTTGAATATCGATGATACACAGACAGAAGTTTTATAAGGAGGTATAAAATATGGAGTTTGTAATTATTTTTGTAATAGTTCTTTTTGTTGTTTTATATCGAAAAAGTAATGGCGAATCGGTTTATAAATTCCTTGTTGATAATGTTGAAAATGTTTATAATCAGTATGCTCCATATTCCTTTAAAGTAATTCGTGAAAAATGTAAAGAAATGGGATTAGAGTATTCCACCAAGCAATATACGACGCAAGTTATTATTTTTGCAAGTTTAGCGTTTATTATTTCATTTTTATATTTTTATAATGCGATTATTTCACTGATATATGTCATAGTTGTTGTATCAATTATTCCATATTTAGCGTATTTAAGATGTAAAAGGGTATATAGTGAGTTTATCTTTGAACAAATTCAAATTTATGTTACAAATACTATTATGGAATTTTCAGTTACGCAATCATTTGTTAAGGCTTTAGAAGGAGTTTATGAATCAGGAATATTAGAAGATCCTGTTAAAACTGATGTTAAAGTTATGATTGATTTAGCTTATCATAATGGTGATGTTGGTGAATCTATTGAATATATGAATAGTAAATATGACTATTATATGGTAAGAAACATGCATCAATTATTTTTACAAATAACAAGAGAAGGGGCAAGGGATACTTCTAAAACACTTGACAATATGTTACTTGATGTTGATGAACTTGTTGAAGGAGTTTATCGTGATCGTATAGAACGTCAGCAATTTCATCGACAATTTGTGCAATATGGATTATTACTATATTTAATGATTATGTTAGTACAGTTATTAATTCAAAGAGATGTTTACATTGAACTTGTTAATTCGAATATCTTAATTCAAATAGCTTTACATATTATAGTTTTATTAAATAGTTATTTCTTATTATCTGGTGAGAAATATTATAATGAGAATGTGGGGGCTGAGTAATGGAATTAATAATTATAACGGCAATTGCTTTATTTGTAGTGTTTTACACTAAAATGGTTGATTTTGATGAGTTGTTTACTTCGGATGGAAAGCTTGGAAAAGTATTAAAAGAAAAAGATTATGAGTTTTATGCTACGGCAAAATATGGTAGTAACACAGATCTTAACTATTTATTTAATCGAAGAATAAAGAATACAGGTTTTGTGTTAGTTATTGCTGTTATCTTTTTACTATTTAACTTTACGATTATTAATTTAATTGTTGCGATTATTCTTGTTATTTTGGTATATAAGAGTGATTATATGAATCTTAAAAGTTATTATAAAAAGAACTTACAGCAAATAGATCAATTACTTCCTTATTACCTTAAGAGTATTGAAATACTTGCTCAACATTATACGATACCAGTGGCGATTAGTAAAAGTATTAATACGGCTCCGGATGTTTTTAAAAATGGATTACGTAAAATGATTGCTAAAATTGATGCGGGTGATTCATCAATTGATCCGTATATGGATTTTGCTAAAGAATTTCCTGTTCGTGATTCAATGAGAATGATGCGATTATTATATCGATTAAGTATTGGAGCTCAAGAAAATAAACAAGAGCAACTTTTAACTTTTTCCAAAAGTGTTTCTAGTTTACAAAATAAGTCACGGGAAAAAATGTATGCTGGACGTCTTAAAAAAATGGAAAATAAGACTTTGGTTATGCTTGTTGCAACTGGTGGAGGAACAATGGTTGTTATTCTTTTTGCCATGATGATGATGCTTTTTGGTGATTAGTCTATAATTTGTCAAGTACCATAAAAAATATTGTATTAAAAATAAGTGTATGCTATACTAATATTGAAAATAGAAAGGAGAATTTATAATGAAAGAAGCAAGTGGAGAATTAAATATGACTTTAATTACAATTATTGCTGTTGCTGCTATTGGTGGGTTAATTTATGTATTGTATCCAACAATTAAACAAACGATTGAAAAAAAATGGAGTGATGCATCATCACAAAAAGTTTGTGCAGAATATAACACTGAAACAGGTAAATGTAAAACTTGGAAATAGAAAGGAACTTCTTATATGCGTGAGGCGACAGGTGGAGCTTTAATGTTTTACATAATTATTCCACTCATATTAATTTTTGTTGTTTTTATTGGATTTATTATGAATTATGCCTCTGCATATCGAGCTAGTAATTACATCATTAGTAAGATTGAATCATGTGAAGGGGACTTGAATAATTGTAGTCATGCTTCGTATGATTCAGTAAAAAATGATGTTTCCCAAAAATATCATTATAATGGTAATATTGCTTATTGTTGTGATGGTAATATTTTTGGAGTGACATTAGGCGTTGATTTTGAACTTCCTCTTATTGGCAAAGTTGGCGTATATCAAATTAAATCTAAAAGTAAGATTATTAATAATGCAGTATGTTTAGGCAATAATTCTTGTGAACATTAGGAGGATATATGAATGTAATAGTTTCTAATAAGCAGAAAAATATAATTGATAATGCGAATATTGATGCCATTAAAGACTTAAATGGTCTTTTTAATGTTGATGATTTAATTAGTAAGTTTAATAATTATTATTTTAGTAAGATGATTCTTGATGCAACTAGTATTGTTGATTTTGCATCAAAGCCGGTATTAGAGAAACTGGCTAGTGGTATTGGACCTGAAAGATTGATTATTTTATTACCTAGCAGTCCAGAACCACCAAAAGAATTTGTGAATTTATTACTTAGTTTAAAAATTTATAATTTTAGTACCAAAATCGAAGATGTTGTAAAGTTTCTTGATAATCCTAATACTTATGATAATGTTATCCAAAATACTGGTGTTGTATCAAATAATAATTTTTATGTTGATAATAGTATTAAGTCGAATGATGTTTATACAGAAGAAAATAACTTAAATGGTGTTCCTTTGGTCGATAATACTAATAATCAATTAAGTAATAATGAGAATGTAAATTTGGAAAATGATTATCAATTACAAGATGATAATATTGATTTAAATAGTACTTCTTATCATGAAGAAATTAATAATAAACAAGAAAATGATATTGCAAATATGCCAATGAATGAAACTATTTCCAATAACGATGTTGATGAGAAATTAAATAATTCATTAAATAATAATTTTTATGGTAATAATATAATAAATAATGAACAAGAAGTTCGAAATTCTATTAATTATAATCAGATTACTAATAAGAAAGTATTAGCTTTTAGAAATGTTACTTTACATGCTGGTAGTACAACTATTATTTATTTGTTAATGAAAATGCTTCGTGATAAATATAATAAAAGAGTATTAGCTTTAGAAGTCAATAAAAATGATTTTAAATATTATCAAAATGATAAAATGATTAGTACGAATAGTGATCAGTTACTAAATATGATTACCAATAATAATTCGGAAGTTGTTTTAATAGATTTAAATGATTATCAGGGAAATTTTGATTTTATTAACGAAGTAATTTATTTGGTAGAACCATCAATTATTAAATTAAATATGTTGATGATGAATAATCGTTTTGCTTTTCGAGAATTACAGGGCAAGAAGGTTATATTAAATATGAGTTTTTTATCAACGAGTGATGTTCATGCTTTTTCTAAAGAAGCTGGAATGGATATGTTTATGAATATTCCACCTTTAAATGATCGAATATCTAATAGTATAATAGATAAATTAATTGAAATGTTAGATATTAATTAATATTTTTTAGTAGTGAAAGGGTGAAAGAGATATGCGTGAAGCAATGGGAGGATCATTATTATTGTATCTATTAATTCCAATAATTATCTTGTTTATTGTTTTTATTGGTTTTATTATGAATTATTCTGCTGCATATCGTGCTGGGAATGAGATTGTTTCACAAATAGAAGGAAATAATCAAACAAAAAATCAATGTGATAATATTAATTTGCAAGTAGTTAAAGAAAAATATCATTATCTGGAAACACCAGTATGTAAGTGCTTAGAAAATTCTAAAGGGGCTGTTTATCAGATATCTCTTAATGTTTCTTTTGAACTTCCAATAATAGGTAAGATTGGTGTTTATAAAGTAAAAGCTGAAACAAAAACGATTGTTGATGGAACATGCTAACTTGATTTTTTGAAATAATATACTTGATTTTTTGAATATAATATAGTATCATAATATTGAAATGTGGAGGTTATTTATGAATTTAGTACAAGTTTTAGCT
>CAMNBS010000037.1 GCA_946533175.1 uncultured Clostridia bacterium | reverse complement strand
CTAAATCAATATTAAGTTTATTTAAATAAATTTCTTTATTCTTAACTTCTAATTCATGTAAAACATCAACTTTATTATTCATACTTTTCCTTTCATATTATACATTAAGAATAACAATTTTTTTATCTTTTGTCAAGTTAATGTAAATTTATAAAAAAATCTACAATAAATAATTAAAAATGTTTTTCTTTTTCATGAATAAAGTGATATAAATTCAATTCATTTTTTCTAATAATTCAATCAGATAATAGATATAATGTTTTGATAATCGTGGTAGTTCTAAAACGACCCCCAAACAATTATTATGATAGTTAAATTTAAAATATGGAGATATTTTATAAGAGGTCATAAATAGTTTTTCACCATCTAGCTTAGACGTTTTATTAGCACTGAAAATCATTTCAACAGACGTTTTAGTTTGATTTATTTTAATAATATCATTTTTTCGAGCTAATTTTTCAAACCATTCTTCATACATATATATTTCCATTTCATGATCTATTTTACCAAAACGATCTTCTATTTCTTTCTTAACTGTAACGAGTTTATCATACGAATCAATGGAATTTATCATTTTATGAATTTCTATTTTTAAATCATTTTCATAAACATAATTATCATCTATATGTGTCGTAACATTTATAAGTGATGGTTCATTTGTTTCTTCATTATTTTCAACATTTTCGCCTTTTAATTTTTTTACTTCATCATTTAATATTTTTAAATATAAGTCAATTCCAACCGAATCAATAAATCCGGCTTGCTCACTACCTAAAATATCACCAGCTCCTCGTATTGATAAATCCCTGTTGGCAATCTTAAATCCACTTCCTAATTCAGTAAATTCTTCGATTGCTCTTAATCTTTTAACTGCCTCTTCACCAAGTAATTTCCCTTTATTATACATCATATATGCATATGCTATTTTATCACTTCGTCCTACTCTTCCACGAATTTGATAAAGTTGAGATAAGCCAAAATGATCTGCTTCTAATATAATTAAAGTATTTACATTAGGTATATCAATTCCTGTTTCAATAATAGTTGTGCATATCATAATATCAAATTCGTGATTAATAAAGGCTATCATTCTATTTTCAATTTCGTTACGATCCATTTGACCATGAGCAAAACAAATTCTAGCATCTGGAACCAATCCTTTTATTTCATATACTTTATGTTCAATTAAATCCACATGATTATAAAGAATAAATACTTGTCCATCACGTGCCAATTCTTTATATATAGCATCCTTAATTAAACCATTATTTTCTTCAGTAACATATGTCTGAATTGGATATCGATTAATTGGTGGCGTTGTTATTAATGATAAGCTACGAATTCCTACTAAAGACATCTGTAATGTTCTTGGAATTGGAGTTGCTGTTAAAGTTAAAACATCAACATTACTTTTATATTTTTTTATTTTTTCTTTATGAGTTACTCCAAATCTTTGTTCTTCATCAATAACTAATAGTCCTAAATTTTTTGGTTTTATTAAATCATTTAATACACGATGAGTCCCAATTAAAAAATCAATTTTTCCTTCGTTAAACTTATCGATATTTTCTTTGGCTTTACTAGGGGTTATAAAACGGTTCAACAAAGCAATATTAACAGGAAAATTATGAAATCTTGCACAAGCACTATTATATTGTTGCATTGATAAAATAGTAGTAGGACATAAATATATTACTTGTTTTCCATTCATAATAGCCTTAAATATTGCCCTAAAAGCTACTTCTGTTTTACCAAATCCAACATCTCCACACAACAACATATCCATAGAATGACTTGTTTCCATTTCATCTTTTATCTGTTTTGTCGCTAATGCTTGATCTTCAGTTAAGGGATATTCGAATTCACTTTCAAATAAACTTTGCAATTCATCATCTGGAGCATATTTAAAACCTTGATTTAACTCTCTTTCAGCATAAATTCGTAATAATTCAGTAGCAATACTTTTAACTTTATTTGTTACACGTAATTTGGTTTTTTGCCACTCACTACCACCTAAACTATTAATTTTAGGAACAATTCCTTCTTTTCCAGAAAATTTACTAATTAAATCTATTTTTTCAACTGGAATAAATAGTTTATCATTTCCTTTATATAAAACTTCTATATAATCTTTTTCAACACCATTTGCCTTAATTGTTTTAATACCATTATATATTCCAATTCCACTTGCATTATGAACAATATAATCTCCAACTTCAATTTTATTAATATCTTTTATTTTGGTGGAATATTTAAATTTTGTTTTATATGTTTTCTTACTATGAACAACATTAAATAAATCACTAGCTGTTAAAATAATGTAATTATCATAAACAAATCCATCATTTAATTCTAAATTGACAAAATTAATTTGTCTTTCGATTATATTATTTATATCAGTTAGTAAATATCGTGCTTTCAAATGTTTCGTTAAAGCATTAATCTGATATTTTTTTAATGCCACAATAATAGTTTCATTTACATTTTTTTGTAAATAATTATCAATAGCCTCAATATTTTCGTGAAATTTTGGCACTTCTTTTATCTTATAATCGATAATTTGTAACTTTTTACCATTAATTAAACTATCATGAGTTAAGTAATAAATAGATTGATAATTATTGATAATATCTAACTTATACATATATTCCTCATGATAAGCTAAATCATTTTCTTCTTGATATGATTTTATTTGTCCTTTTAGTTCTTCATATAAACTATTCAACTGCGGATAATCTTTAATAATTAATAAAGGATTATCCATATATTCCATAATATTCATTATGCTTTTATTTGTCTTTAAAATTTCATGATGCTTAATAGGTTCACTACTATCTTTTTCTATCAAAGTTTCAGTAGCCGGATAAATTGTTATTGCATCTATTTTTTCAATTGATTGTTGGTTTTCTTCGTCAAAATAACGAATTGATTCTATTTCATCACCAAAAAATTCAACACGAACCGGATGATTTTCAGAAACTGGAAATATATCAATAACATACCCTCTTACAGCAATATCGGTCGTTTTAGAAACAATTGTATCACGATTATATCCACAATTAATTAATTTTTTTACCAATTCCTTCGGATCAAAACTCATTCCAATTTTTAATTCAATAATATTATTTTTATATGTTTCAATAGTTGGTAAAAAACGTAATACTCCCATTAAATGTGTAATAATTATATGTTTTTCATTATCTAATAAATGATTAATTGTTTCTAAACGCGTTATTTTGAAATCAGGACTCGTTGCAACTGCCATACTTGTTAAAAAATCATCCATTGGAAAAAATAATGTATTATTATTAAAAGATGATAAAATATCCATTAATTTATTTGCTTCATATAAAGAAGAAGTTAGAACAACTATATTTCTTTTTTCTTGTTCAAAAATTTGGTTTATATAAAGACAAAAAGAGGTATCATTCATACCTTTAATACCTACATTATCTAATTTATAATCAATTTTAAATAATTCTTTCGTTAATTTCATAATCAACACCATTATATTTGCTCATTACTTTTTCAAAAGGAAAAGTAACAAAATCATCAATAATATTATTAGAAAACTCTTCAATTTTATGAATTATTTCTTTTTCATTAGAATTAAAATTTCCTAAAACATAATCTTTAGTATCAATTTGCTTATTATTTGAAATACCAATCTTAAATCTTTTAAATTTACTTGTTTTTAATTCATCAATAATATTTTTAATACCATTATGTCCACCAGAAGAACCAAATGGTTTTAATTTTATTCTGCCAATTGGTAAATCCAAATCATCTTGAACAACCAATATATCATCTTCATTTATTTTATAATAATCAACATATTTTTTTACAACAGTGCCCGATAAGTTCATAAAAGAAAGGGGTTTTAAAAAGATTACTTGTTCACTATTAATTATTGTTTTTGCATATAATCCGTTAAATTTTTCGTGAAATTCAAGTTTAGACTTATTGGCATAGTTATCAATTATCATAAAACCTATATTATGTCGAGTATTGTTATACTCTTTTGATGGGTTGCCTAATCCAATAATCAATTTCATTTACACTCCTCCTACAATTTATATATTTTCTTTATTTCATCTCTATAAGTTCCATCAACGTTATGAATATATAATGGACTTTCAAATTTAACTCCTACATGACCATCTTTTACAGCTTCAATCATAAATAAATTAGAAGCCATATTTTCTTTTGGGTAAATAAATTGAATTCTTTTAGGAGTTAAATGATTATTTTCTAATGTTTTAATAACCTCAAAAAAACGTTCTGTTCGATGAACCATAGCGAAATAGCCACCATTTTTTAATAAAAAGCAACTAATTTTAATAATATCTTCTAAATTAGTCATTATCTCATGTCTAGCTATAATTTTATGCTCATCAAAATTTTTTTTAGATTTTTCGGTATTAAAAAAATATGGTGGATTAACAGTAATCACATCAAAATTATCACCAGAATAATAATTTTTTAATTTTTTTAAATCATCATTAATTAATGATATCTGATTCTCCAAATGATTTATTTTAACTGTTTTAACCGCTAAATTATAAACATCTTTTTGATATTCAACACCTACAATTTTGGCTTTTGTTTTCGTTGATAAAATAAGCGGAATTGGAATATTTCCTGTACATAAGTCCAAAATATTTTTACATCTTAAATTAATAGTTACAAAATTAGGTAATAAAACAGATTCTAAAGAAAATTTAAACCAATCATCATTTTGATATATTTTAAGCGGATAGTATCCAGCTAAATCATTTATTTTTTCCATCTTCTAAAGAAACCTCTACTACAATCTTATCATCATTTTCAACAAAGATTTTTCTTCCCAAAACATCTATATTTACTACTTTTCCAGAGACATTTTCATCATTATATATATCACCTATATCTGGCATATTTTGTCGCAAACTTGTGTATACAAAGTCTTCATAACCTAGACAGCATAACAATCTTCCACATGATCCATTAATTTTAGTTGGATTAAGTGCTAACATTTGATTCTTTGCCATATTAATAGTAACAGTATTCAAATCTGTTAAAAAAGTATTACAGCACAACATTCTTCCACAAGGACCCAAACCGCCAATTTCTTTGGCTTTATCACGAATTCCTATCTGCCTTAATTCAATTCTTGTTTTATAAATTGCTGCAAGGCGCTTTGCTAATTCGCGAAAGTCTATGCGTTCATCAGCAATAAAATTAAATAGTAATTGTTTTCGATCAAAAGTATAACTGGCGTCTAATAAATGCATATCAAGTTTTAATTCATCAACAATCTCTTTAGCTTTATTTAAAGCAACGTTAGCATCAGCTACATTTTTGGCATATTTTTTATCATCAGATGATGATGAAAGTCGTATAACACTTTTTAAAGGAACTGATAATTCATTAATATCACATTCTTTAATACTTGTCATAACTTTTCCATATTGTAAACCTTTTTCTGTTTCGACTACAACATTATCACCTATTTCAAGAGCTAATTCACATGGATCAAAATTATATACACGTCCTTTTTTATTAAATGATATACCAACTATTTTTGACATACTATCAACTCCCTCGTTACTCCTATTATATATCTATCAATTAACAAATTCAAATTAATATTTTGCTTAATTAATGATTTTAAATGATTAGTAATTTCTAAAATATTAATTAATTGTGATATGGTTAAATTATCTAAAAAATCGCATACATAATTATCATTAAAATTCAAATTATAATATTTATTAATACAATTTGTAATTATTTTTTCTATTACAGTAAATGATTCATAAACTAAAAGACGATTGACTAATAAATCACCCCAATAGTCATTAATATATGCAATAGCAGAATTATGTTTTTCATAAATATTTTTTAAAAACTTTTTCATAGTTAATATTATGTCTTCATCATCTTTTTCTGGAAAACTTAAAGAGATAATTTGACATCGAGAAATAATAGTTGGTAGAATTTTATCAATATTTTCCGTTATTAATAATGCATAAACATTTTCTTCAGGTTCTTCAAGAAATTTTAAAATTTTATTACTAACATCTCTACTCAAACGCTCAAACCCATATATAACATATACTCTTTTACCATTATCATGAATAGATTTTGTTTTCATATATGCTAATAATTTAGTGATTTCTTCTGTATTTATGCCTATTGTATCAGGATTAACAACATAATAATCATCATATTCTTCATTATCAATTTGATAACACACATCACATTCTTCCTGACATTCAGCCTGATATTTCTTATTACAAATAATTTTTTTTGCAAATTCTTTTACATAAGGATAAGCAGTTGAAAGAGAACTAACACTAAATAAATAAGCATGCGAAAAACTAGTAATATTACTAGTTATATTGTTAAAATCAGTTAAATTATTTATTATTGCCATATCATCCTCCCATTGTCTTTATAATTAGTAGAACTGCTATTCCAGAAAAATCAAATAGCGAAGTAAAGGCTATTGTCCAAATATTAATTGGCAAAACAATATTAAAATTCACTGCAATCATATTAAAAGCATATATTAAAAAGCTGGCCATTATAAATCTCTTTATGTACCTTATTAGCATTAAATATCACCATTAAAAATTATGTTTAAAATATGTATTTATGAAATAGTTGTTCTATTATCGAATGCCTTTTCAAGAGTAATTGAGTCAATATACTCAATATCAGCCCCCATAGGTATACCAGATGCAATACGAGTTACTTTAATATTCATATCACTCAAAATATTTTTTATATATAAAGCAGTTATTTCTCCTTCAATACATTGTTTAACTGCTACAATTACTTCTTTATATTGACTATTTTGAATACGATTAATTAAAGTATCAATCCGTAATTCTTCGGGATTTATGTTATTAAAAGAAGCAATAAGTCCATTCAAAACATGGTAATCGCCATGATATGTTCCTAGTTTTTCAATAGAAAAAACTGTTTTAGGTTCTTCTACTACACATAAAGTATCATGTTTTCTTGCTTTATCATTACATATATCACATATTTCATTTTCTGTTAAATTGTTACACTTTTTACATCTTTTGATATTTTGCTTAGCCATTATTAAGTTATCACTCAAATTTTTCACTTGTTCTTTTTCCATAGATAAAACAGAAAAAGCCAGTCTCTCGGCAGTTTTTTCGCCAATACCAGCAAATGTCTTAAATGATTCAATTAAATTTTGAATACTTCTAGGATACACGATTCACCTAAAATAATCCAGGAATTCCCTTAGTATATTTTCCCATTTTTTCTTCAGTAACTTTTTCAATTGATTTCAAAGCATCATTAGTTGCTACCAAAATCATATCTTCAAGCATTTCTAAATCATCACTAGAAAATGAATCATCTTTTTGAATTTCAACTTTTTCAACAACTCTATTTCCCTTCATTGTTATTTTAACAAGTCCATTACTTCCTGTAAAAGACATATTATTAATTTGTTCTTGTGCTTTAAGCATATCTCTTTGTAAATTTTGTGCTTGTTTAAGCATTGCCTGCATATTCATATTCATCTCTCCTATTCTATTTCGACAATATCGCTTCCAAATACATTAATAGCTTTATTAATTAAATTGTCGCCTTCTTCTATTAGTTTACCACATTCTTCTTGTACTTGGTATATAATATTTTTTTTTCGATCTTCAATATACTTTTTCTTGACATTTTCAAATTCACTATCAGTAATTACTACTATTTTTAATTGATGATAAATCATATTAATAAAATCTTCAACAGTAACCAAATTATTATAAATATTATCAATTATTCCGTCAGAGATTGTTGTTAATATAGCATAATCTACACCAACCACCATTGGAACTGTATCAGACAATAACTGTGCAACCTTACTATATTTACTATCCATAAAATATTTATTTAATTTTTTCCAAATTTCTGATAATTCTTTTTTATAAGAAATGTTTGCTGTTGCCATAGAATTATTTATTCTAATAGACTTATTTTGCAAATTTACATGAATTTTGCCACTTATTTGGTCATTTTTACATGTTTTTTCAACTTTATCCTTTTCATTTGAAGAATCAATTTTTTTACTATCATCTACTTCATAAGTCAATTCGTTAGTATTTTGGGAATTATTTTTTATTTCCTGGGAAATATTTTTTTCACTAACTATGGTGTTTTTTATTTCCTGGGAAATAATTTTTGATTCCTTTTTTGCTTCTTCATTTTTTATTTCCCGGGAAATAAACGATACATTTTCAATATATTTAAGAATATATATTTGAACAATTACTAGCGGATTAACCGCATCTTTTAATTTATTTAATATATCATTCAAAACAGTAATTAATTCAATATTATCTGTAATATCTCCTACAATATCGCTACTATTAATATAATAATTAACAATTTTATCTCTTACCAACATCATAATACGTTCAATAAAGTTTTTAAAATCATACCCTTGATTTTCCACTTTATTAATTATTTCAATAACCTTTGCCAGATTTTTCTGTAATAATTCGGTATAAAATAGTTCAATATCACTCTGAGATATCATTCCATTAATACTTTTAAACACATCGATTGTTATTTTTTCATCTGTAAATGAATTTAATTTATCAAGCATACCAATTGCATCACGCAATCCACCATTAGAATAATGTGCTATTTCAGTTATTGCGTCATCAGTAATGTTAATTTTCTCTTTTTCAGATATATATTTCAATCTTTTTTGCAAACTTTCAAGAGTAATCCTTGTAAAATTAAAACATTGGCACCTTGAAACAATTGTTTCAGGTACCTCATAAAACTCTGTTGTTGCCAAAATAAAAACGACATGGGCAGGTGGCTCTTCCAGAGTTTTTAATAAAGCATTAAAAGCACTATTAGTCAACATATGTACCTCATCGATAATATACACTTTATACTTTAATTTACTAGGAACTACATATATTTTATTTTTCAAATCTCGAATTTGATCAACACCATTATTACTTGCTGCATCAATTTCAATAATATCTACTGACTGTTCATCACATTCTTTACAATTATCACAAATATCACAAACATCATTCTTGGAATCAAAATTTAAACAATTAATCGCCTTAGCAAATATTTTTGCCATAGATGTCTTTCCTATTCCCCTTGGTCCAGAAAATAAATAGGCATGGGATATTTTATTATTTTTAATAGAATTAACTAATATTTTTTTCACATTATCTTGATCAATAAAATCATCAAAAGAATGTGGGCGATATTTCCGATATAATGCCTGATATGCCATATTATCACTTCCTTCTTATATTATACTATATATCTAATAATATAGCTATTCTAACAAACAAATTTTACATCAATTTATCTATCTTTTTTTAGAAAAAAAGTCTGTTAATAATTTTGAACATGCAGTATTATCAATATACTCAAAATTAACTTTATGATATGAATCACCACTATTAAAAATCAATTCAACAATATCTTTATTACTTAAAACATTAGAAGTTGTGCCAATATATACTTTTTTTATTCGTGATTGTTGAATCGCACTAGCACACATAGGGCATGGTTCAAGTGTTACATACATTTCGCAATCAATTAAACGCCAATCACCAATTTTTTTTGATGCTTCTTCTATTGCTATCATTTCTGCATGGTGAAAAATATTTTTTGTTTTATTTTTTAAATTATGTGACTTAGCAATAATTGTACCATCATGAACAATAACTGCTCCTACTGGAACTTCATTATTATCATAAGCAATCCTTGCTTCATTAATAGCCACATTCATATATTTTTCATTCATTATTTAACTCCAAAAAAAATGTGCACATAAAAGTTGAGTGTTAAGGCTGCTATTTTTCAATCCTGACCTGGTTCCACGCTTTTATTGCACAGATAAATAATACAATAAATTAAAACAAATTGCAATATCTTTTACAAATTTATTTCCCAGGAAATAAATTCAATATTTTAATTTTTCTAATAATCACTTATTTAATAAATTAACATATATATTAATAACTTTAAATCAATTATTTAAAAAATTATTTCCCAGGAAATAAATTCAATATTTTAATTTTCCTAATGATAACTTATTTAATAAATTAACATATATATTAATAACTTTAAATCAATTATTTAAAAAATTATTTCCC
>CAMNBS010000036.1 GCA_946533175.1 uncultured Clostridia bacterium | reverse complement strand
CTAACAAAATGATGATTAGTATTAGAAACTTTGATATATTATTAACTTAATTTAAGATACCTGCTTTTTTAAGTTTTTCCTTTAATTTAAGTGATGCTTGATAACGATGACTTATTTTATTCTTTTCTTCTAATGTTAGAGCTGACAATACTCGACCATCTAAAAGACGAAAGATACTATCAAAGCCAAAACCATTTCCAGGATATTCTTTTTCGGTAATTGTTCCTTCTAAGACTCCTTCTGAGCTTATAATTTGTTTTCCATCATAATAGACAAGATTACAGATAGCTTTGATGCTTTTATTATGTAATTCTTTTCCTTTTTTTAGAAGATATTCATTTCTAGTTAGTCTTTCTTCTTTAGCTTCATTTTCAATACGATTAGTATATATACCTGGCCAATCAATTAATTCTTCAAAGATTAAACCTGAATCATCGGCAATCGTGGGAATGTTGGTTATTTCATAAACTGTTTTGGCCTTAATCAAAGCATTTTCATAGAAAGACTTGCCAGTTTCTTCAATATCAATATTAATGTGGGCATCCTTTAAACTTTGAATTTTTTGGTTTTGAAAAATATTTTGTAATTCTTTTATTTTATTTTGATTATTTGTTGCGAAGATCATTTTTACACCTCTTTTTATATTATAGCATAATGATTATTTTTTTTATAAGATGAATAAAATGTATTTATATCTTTTTAAAAATTTGATACAATAACCATATAAGGAGAAAAAATATGAAATTAGAAGGAAAAGTTGCGGTAATAACAGGTGGGGCAATGGGAAATGGTAAAGGAATCGTTGATATTTTCCGTAAATATGGTGCTAAAGTTTGTATTTTAGATTATGCCGATGAAATTCAAAATGTAGTGGATGGTGAAAATATCATTGGTTTTAAGGTTGATATTCGTGATCGTGAAGTTGTTAATTTAGCTATTCAAAAAACCTATGAACATTTTGGTAAAATAGATATTTTAGTAAATAATGCCGGAGTTTGTAAATTAGAAAAATTTATGGACATGGATGATGAGTTACGTGATTATCATTTTGGAATTAATATTAATGGAACTTGGAATGTTACTAAGGCAGTATTACCTTTTATGGTCAAAAGTGAAGAAGGGGCAATTATTAACTTATCTAGTGTAACAGGTCCGATGGTTGCTGATAGTGGGGAAGTTGCTTATGCTACAACTAAAGCAGCATTATTAGGATTTACTAAATCTTTAGCGATGGAAATGGTAGAACATCATATTCGCGTTAATGCTATTCTACCAGGCTATATCAGAACCCCGATGGTTGATAAAATGGCTAGTTTATCAAATCCAACTGATCCATTAAGTGTTATTAAAGGAATAGAAGATGCTATTCCAATGAAACGAATGGGAACGAAAGAAGAAATTGGTGAATTAGCGGCTTTTTTAGCTAGTTCGGAATCTAGTTATATAACAGGTCAAGGTATTGTTATTGATGGAGCATCAACATTACCAGAGACTTTAACGATGGGAGTGTAGGAAAATGATTAAAGAAGTAGATAAACAAAATTTTAAAAAAATTATTAAAGAAAAGGAATGCGTAGTTGTTGATTTTTATGCTAATTGGTGTGGTCCATGTAAAATGTTAAGACCTATTTTAGAAGAAATAGCATCGCAATATCCGGAGATATCTTTTGTTTCTATTGATGTTGATAAGGAAGATGAATTATCTCGTGAATATGGCATTTATTCCATTCCATGCTTAATTCTCTTTAAGAATGGTTTAGAAGAAAAAAGAGTTGTTGGCTTAAAAAGTAAGGATGAATTAAAAGAATTATTAGGTGATAAGTAATGTATGATATTATTATTATAGGGGGAGGAATAGCTGGTCTTACGAGCGCTTTATATGCTAGTCGTGCTGGGAAAAGTGTTTTAGTTTTGGAAGAAGCAAGTTATGGTGGAGCGATAATTAATACGCTAGATATTGCTAATTATCCCGGAATATCACATATTTCAGGTTATGAACTAGCTACTAATCTCTATGAACAAGTTAAAGAGTTAAAGGTTTCTATTGTTAATGAAAAAGCTCTTAAAATAAAAAATATGCGCAATAAAAAGCAGGTTATAACTAAAAATAACGTATATGAAGGAAAAGCTATAATATTAGCAACAGGAAGAAATAATCGAAAATTAGGTCTTCTTCACGAAGATGAACTTATTGGAAAAGGATTATCTTATTGTGCTACTTGTGATGGAGCATTTTATCGTGGAAAGGTTGTTTCCGTTGTTGGAGGAGGAAATACGGCTTTAGAAGATGCTTTATATTTATCTACGATTGCTAAAGAAGTATATTTAATTCATCGTCGTGATACTTTTAGGGGTGATGATATAACAATTAATCTATTGAAAAAGAAAGATAATGTTCATTTCATTTTTAATAGTACGATTTCCAAGTTTAAAATCACAGATCACAGGTTAAGTGGAATTGTCATTAAAAATAGTCAAGAAGAAACCATTCTTGTTGATGCTTTATTTGTAGCTATCGGAAGAGAACCAAAAAATGAGATAGTAAAAAATCTTGTTAAATTAGATGATAATGGTTATATTATAATTAATCAAAAATGTCATACTAATATCAAAGGCATTTTTGCAGCTGGCGATAATTGTAGAAAATCTCTTTATCAACTAGTTACTGCGACAAGTGATGGAGCGATTGCTGCCGAAGAAGCTGTTTTATATTTGAATAAAAAGAAGGGATGAAAAATGTTTAATTTAAAAGGGAGAGTGGCTGTTATTACAGGAGCTAGTTCTGGATTAGGAAGAGGAATGTGTAAATCTTTTGCCGAGTGTGGAGCGGATCTTGTTTTGTTAGCGAGAAGAATTGAAAGATTAGAAGAAGTTAAAAAAGAACTTTTGCCTTACGGTGTTAAAGTAATACCTATAAAGTGTGATGTAACTAAAAATGAGGAAATAGATTATGCTGCTCGTCTTACGGAAGCATATTTTGGTAAAGTTGATATTCTGGTTAATTGTGCAGGAGCAAGTAAAGATAAAGGGGTTCTTGAAATGACTGATGAAGAGTGGCAATTTACAATTGATACAGATTTATCGAGTGTTTTTAAAGTGACAAGAGCTTTTGGTAATATTATGAAAAAGAATCATTATGGAAGAATTATTAATATTTCATCGATGTATGGTTTAGTTGGCAATACTGAAATTCCTACTATTGCTTATCATGCTAGTAAGGGTGGTGTTGTAAACTTTACAAGAGCGGCAGCTGCGGAATTAGCGAAAGATAATATTACGGTTAATTGTATTTGTCCAGGTTATTTTTATACCGAATTAACGAGGGATGTTTTAAAAACTCCTAAGTTTCAAGAATTTGCAAAAGTTCATGTTCCAATGCAAAGATATGGTAATGATGGAGAAATTAATGCTGGAGTAATTTTTCTAAGCTCTGATGAAGCTAGTTACGTAACTGGAGTTATTTTGCCTATTGATGGCGGATATACGTGTGTTTAAAAAAGAATATATTATTCTTTTTTTAGTAGGAGAAAAATGGAAAAGAAGATAAAAATATATGTAAATGATGATAATAAAGCCCAAAAAATTGCTAAAAATCTTAAAGAAGAATTATTGAATTATAATTTAGAAATCGTTGATAGTAATTATAATATTGCCATATCTGTAGGAGGAGATGGCTCCTTTTTACGAATGATTAAAGACAATAATTTTAATAGTAATATATCTTATGTTGGTATAAACTCGGGTACTCTTGGTTTTTTACAAGAAATTGATTATCAAAAAACAAATGATTTTGTATCAAGACTAGCAAGAGATGATTATAAAAAAGAAGAATTAAGTATCGAAGAGAGTATTATCACCACTAAAAATCAGACTTTTACCTTTGAAAGTTTAAATGAAATTGTTTTACGCCAAGGAGATTTTACTATTTTGAAAGTACCTGTCTATATTGATGGAGAATTATTAGAATATTTTGCAGGAGATGGATTACTTATTAGTACTCCGACTGGTTCAACTGCTTATAATATGTCCTTTAATGGGCCGATTATTTATAATACTTTAAATGTTTTATCTTTAACTCCTATCGCTCCTTTAAATAATCGTGTATATCATTCATTAATTAATCCTTTGGTTATTCCCAAAACGAAAACAATTAGTATTATTCCAAATGAAGCTTTAGAATTATTTTTGATGGTTGATGGTAAAATTCACAAAATATCTGATGTACTAAAAATAGAAATTAAAGTATCTTCAAAAACCATTAAATGTCTTCGAATGAATGATTTTCATTTTATTAAGAGAGTTTATACTAAACTTTTAGAAAAAGAATAAAGAATTCTGTTGTTAAGTTATGTCTAATATTTATGATTTTTTTGGAAATATTGTATAATAATGGCAAAGGAAGGATTTATGCCAAGAAGAAAAAAAGAAAATAATGAGAAATTACTACCTGCGTTAACAGATGATACTAATACTATTGATATTGCTGCATTAAAAGATGAATTAAAGGACTATGTCTCTTTAGAAATTAAAAAGGGTTTTACTGAAGAAGTAGAGAAAGCAAATAAAAGATTAATTAAAGAAAAAAATAAGGCTATTCTTTTTCGGGATATTTTAATTATTCTTTTGATAGCAGGTGTTGGATTTTTAATTTATTTATTATATCAAGAAGGTTTTTTTGCCAAAATTTTAAGTAATAAGAACATTAACAATAATCAAGAAGTAGTTAATGAAGAAAAAAATCTTGAGGAATATGAACATAAAGAAGAGGAAGTGAAAAAGCCTACTCAAGAAGATTTAAAGAAAGAGTATGCTTATTTATTAGATAATTATATTATGCTAGAAGATTCACTTTATTTAGATGATTTTTATAATGGAAAATTAACTCCAGAAATAAGAAGTTATTTAACTTTAAGAATGATGAAAAAGGATACTTTTTCTATAGAAGAAGATTATCAAATAATTGAAGAAGAAGATTTTAAAAAGAATTATCTAACTTTGTTTAATGGTGACTTTAGTCCAATATCTTTTGATTATAATGGTAATAAAATTCGCTATATTAGTAAAATGAATGCCTATATGACTAGTGCAATTTTAAAAGATGAAGAAACTAGTATTGTTCGTGAAATACTAGAAATTGAAGAAAGTAATGGGAAAATTGCTATTACTACTGTTGAAGGAATTATTCGTGATAATTATATTTTTAATGTCGTAACAAGAAATTTTGTAGCGAATAATAATAATGATTTGAAAAACTTTGTTGATAAATTAAATAAAGTTACTTATGTTTTCGAAAATAATCAGTTAGTTGATTTGGTTAAATAGAATATCTTTTATTAAATTATAATGCATGAAAAAGAAAATTGTGGTATATTTATATATAGTAAATAATAATTTATTATGAAAATGGAGAATATTATGCGTATATTAGATAAAATTAGGGTATTCTTAAGAAGAAAAAAGAAAATTGATGAGCCATGGCTTTCTTATTATTCTAGAGAAGAGCGTCGTATTAAATTTACTAAAGAATCAATTTATTGTTTCATGAAAAATAGTGTTGGTAGTGATCAAGATTTAATTGCTTTAAATTATTTTGATTATAAAATTACTTATCGGGAAATGTTTAATAATATTGATATTGTTGCACATGGGTTAGTAGAATTTGGGGTGAAACAAGGAGACGTTGTTACTATTTGTGCTCCTAATATGCCCGAAGCTATATATGTTTTTTATGCGTGTAATAAAATAGGGGCAGTTGCGGATATGGTTCATCCCTTATCTAGTCCTGCTCAATTAAAATTTTATTTAAATGAATCAAAATCGCGTTTTTTGTTTTTAGTTGATTTTGATTATGAAAAAATGGCTGATATTCTTCCTGAAACATTGGTCTATAAAACGATTTTAATATCACCTAGTTATAGTATGCCACCTTTATTAAAAATGGGGTATAAAATAACCCGTGGTATTAAAACTAAAAAACCTCGTAGATATCAACATGAATATATGAAATGGAATGAATTCTTATTTTTTGGGGTAGCGAACAAAAGTAATATTAATGTTAAAGTTAAAAAAGATGATTTAGCTCTTATTTTGCATAGTGGTGGAACAACCGGAAATCCTAAGGGAATTATGATTAGTAATTATAGTTTTAATGCTATAGCTCAACAAGGGGCGGTTAATGTTATTAATGTTCGACCTCAAGATAAAATTGTTACTATTTTACCTATTTTTCATGGCTTTGGATTAGGTATATGTGTTCATACACCTTTATGTTTAAGAGTGGAAGTTATTCTAATGCCGGAATATGATGCTAATCGATTTTATAAAATTTGGAAGAAAGATAAACCTAATGTTATTTTAGGAGTGCCAACATTATGGGAAGGTATGATGTCCAATAAGAAATTTGTGGATGTTGATATGAGTGGTTTAAAATACATTGTTAGTGGAGGGGATTATTTAACTATTAATGCGGAAACTAAAATTAATACTTTCTTACATCAACATGGGGCCAAAGTTAATGTTGCTAAAGGTTATGGAATGACTGAATCGGTAGCAGCTACTTGTTATACTTTTCCAGGTACTAATGAACCTGGAAGTATTGGAATACCAATGGTAGGAAATTCATATAAAATATGTCATCCTGAAACATTAGAAGAACTTCCTTTGGGTGAAGAAGGAGAAATTTGTGTTAATGGTCCAACTCTAATGATGGGATATTTGAATAATCCATCAGAAACAGATAAAATCTTAAAATTGCATAAAGATGGTCGAAAATGGTTACATACGGGAGATATTGGTTATATCGCTCCCAATGGGGTGGTTTATTATACAGGAAGAATTAAAAGAATGATTGTTGTATCTGGATTTAATGTTTATCCATCTGTAATCGAAGAGGTAATAAGTAAGCATCCTGCTGTTTTAAAAGTATGTGTTGTAGGAATTCCTCATCCATACAAAATGCATGTACCTAAAGCTTTTATTGTCCTAAAAGATCATTATTCTAAAGATAAAGTTTTAGATGAAATAAAGGATATTTGTCAAAAAGAATTGTCTGTTTATTCTATTCCTAAAGAGTATGAATTTAGAAAAGAATTGCCAAAAACTTTATATGGCAAAATTGACTATAAAAGTTTAGAAAAAGAAAAATAAAAGTATGCATTGAAGAATGATGATGAACATGATATAATAACCTCAATCAAAAAAGGTGGTTAATATGAAAAAAATCTTACTACTACTTATTATTTGTTTTATAACTATTGGGTGTAGTTACGATCATTTAAGTAAAGAAAAATTTGTTGAGATGGCTGAGTTTAACGGGTATATTTTAGAGCATAATAAAAAAGAATATGTTGATTATCCATATATTTTGGATGTTTATTATGCAGTCAATCGTGATTATGCCTATTATATTGAATTACTAGAATTAGAAAGTAATGATTATGCAATTAATTTCTTTAATGTTAATCGACAAGAAATAGAAAATGTTCAGACAACAAACAGTTACATAAAACAAAAAAACTTTACTAATTATAATCTATATCATGTTGAAACAGATACAGATTATATGCTGGTAATTCGAAGTAATAAGTTGATATTATATGTTACTGCACCTGTAAATTATATTAATGAGATAGAAGATTTTTTAAATGAATTAAACTTAGAATACTAAAAAAATAATATGTCAATAGTTGTAAAATTTTAAGCAATTTATTGCATATTTTTTTAATTAAGTTTATTCTAATTGTAGAGGGAGTGTGAATAAGTGTGATATATCCATCAATCGATAAATTATTGAATGTAATTGGTTCAAAATATCAGCTTGTACATATTGCAGCAAATAGAAGCCGTGAAATAAAGCACAAAGGAAATTTACAAATGCCTAAGGATAAATACAAATCTTATAAAAATATTGGAAAGTCTTTAGAAGAAGTTGTTGAAGGAATGATTTCTTTGAAAAAAAATGATTGACAATATTTTAAATCTTTTATAAACTATAATTATAAGAGGTGGTAGATGTGATATTGCATAATAATAAAGGTCAAGCATTAGTAGAATATATTTTAATTATCGCCTTGATTTCTGTTGTTATTATTGGACTTGTTAATACCTTTGGAGGATATTTACGTGATGCCATGACGCGAACTAGTTGTAATTTAGTTGGTCAAGAGTATGTTCAAGGTGATAAAACAGGAAATGGTTATTGTAAAAATAAGTAGTAGTGTTTAAGCTATTACTTTTTTTCTATTGGGAGGATTTATGAACTATCAAAAAATTGCAAATAAGCGCTATAATATTCATTTAATTAATGATAAAAGATGGCATACCATGGAAATTAGTCTTTATTTTACAGAGGAGGTTAATAAAGAGAAAATAACATATCGTAATTTATTAATGGATGTTTTAACATATGCTACTCAAAAATATGATACAAGAGAGAAATTCATTAATCAATGTCATGATAATTATGCTAATTATCCTAAAGCTATTGTTACTCGTTTTGGGAATTATTTATCATCTAAAATAACTTTATCATGGGTTAATTCTGTATACATCGAAAAAGGAAATATTGAAGAAAATATTAAATTATTAAAAGAAGTTATTTTGAACCCTTTGGTTGATAAACAAGGATTTTTAAGCAAATATATTCAATATTTTCGAGAGGAATTAATTACTGAACGAAAAACTTTAGATGAAGAACCTCGGTTATATGCTAATTATCAGGTTTTGAAATTATTTAGTGATAATCCGAAGGATAATTATAATTTAACAGGTTACTGTGATATGAAAACAGTTTATGATATTAATTCATCTAATTTATATCAAAGCTATCTAGAAATGCTTGAAAATAGTAAAATTGATATTTTTGTTATTGGTGATTTACATGATGAAGATAACTTAGTGAAAATGATCGAAAATGAGTTTGTTTTTCCTAAAAGAAAAAAGAGTTTGCCTAATTATCAAATAATTCATCAAGAAAAAAGAGATAAACCAAAAATTTCTAAAGAAGTACGAAAAATAAGTCAGTCTAAATTATCAATAGGTTTTAAAACATATGGTTTAACAGATTGGGAAAGTAAATATGTTTATTTTGTTTTCAATTTGTTGTTTGGTGGAGGAGGAGATACTCTTTTACAAAGATCAGTTCGGGAAGAACATTCATTAGCATATTATATTATGAGTTATTTTAATCGTTTAGATAATATTCTAATTGTGAATTGTGGTATTAATAAAGAAAGTTATGAAAAGACATTATTATTAATTAAAGATGTTTTAGAGAAAATGTCTAAAGGAATTTTTAGTCAAAAGGATCTTGCAATGTGTAAAACGGAATATATTATTAATTTAGAGGAATCTTTGGATACCACCAGAGGTTTAGTAGATTATTATTATGGCAAAGAAGTATTTCAAAGTGATGACTGGCAAGAGAGAAAGAAAAATATTCAAAAAGTAACTAAAGAAGATGTGATGCTTTTTGCTAAGAAACTTGTAATGGATGTTGTTTTCTTTTTGGAAGGTGATTTATGATAACATATAATTATTTAGGAAAAGAACAAAAAATTTATTATACAAAATTAGATAATGGATTAGAAGTATATTTTATTCCTAATAAGAAAAGAAAAAATTATTATGCGGAAGTATTATGTAAATATGGTTCTGAAATAGAAGAGTTTAAACCTCTTTCATCGGATAATTATCAAAGAATACCTTATGGCAGTGCCCATTATTTAGAACATAAATTATTTGATAGTGAAGATATGGATACTTTTAATTTTTTTACCACTGATGGAACTTATATTAATGCTGGCACTAGTTATTTATCAACGAGATATTATATTAGTGGCAAAAAACGTTTTAAAAGATGTTTTGTGCGCTTTTTAAATATGATTTTTACTCCTTTTATTACTGATGAAACAGTTACAAAAGAACGAGGAATTATTGAGCAAGAAATAAGTATGTATGATGATGAACCAGCTTGGAAATTGGATTATGCATCGAAAAAGGCTTTATATCATGAGGTGTTTGTTCATGATATTGCAGGAAGTAAAGAAAGTATTCAAGAAATTGATGCCAAGTTATTAAATCAAATATATGATGTATTTTATCAACCAAGTAATTTGGTTTTATTGGTAAGTGGTAATATTAATTATAAAGAAGTTCTAGATATTTTAAAGAACAATAAAGCTTTAAATAGTCGA
>CAMNBS010000035.1 GCA_946533175.1 uncultured Clostridia bacterium | reverse complement strand
TAGGAAGAGTTCTTAATAAATTTCAAAAAAATAAACTACAATAAGTAGTTTTTTTTATATTCTTTTATATTTATGATTTTCTAAAATATCCTTTAGTTCTAGTATCATTCCACGAATATTTTCTTTACTAGTACGATACTTTGAATCATTATTATAAGCATAGCGATCATTAATCTCAATAATATATAATAAATATTCTTTACTTAAAGTTGCTTCTTGTAAAGAAATAAGCATTGTTCGATCAAATAAATCTCTTTGAATATTATTCGCTGGTTTTGAAATATTATAATTATATTCCCTATTTAAGTTTATTATATAATTAATATAATAGTCATCTTTATTAAAGCCTTTTCTTAAAGAAAAATCATGATAATCATCTTCATTTAAATGCAATATTTGCGAAAATTCAGACTTTTTCTTCATATCCAAACTAATTAATTCTAATTTTATTGAAGTATATATTATCTCAACGTCATAAATTCTTTTTAAAAGATCATACAATAACTGTATTAAATTATTCACTAATAAAATTGCTTCATCATTATCCATTTCCTCTTTGACATTAATTGATAAATTAGCGTTAATTAATGACATAGTAAAAAAATACATATTATCTTTACTCATTCCTTGAATACGGGGCATACTAATAAGGTTATGAATACCTTCATTATTGTACATTAAATCTTGATTAATTATACTCTTAATAGAAGATGATAATTCTTCTATTTTTACAACAGGATTATAATCCATTTCTAAAAACCAAAAACATATATGTATACTTTGAATCTTATCTTCCATAATTATCCTTTCGAAATAAAAAAATGATTAATTCACTTCTTTTTTTTAGGAATATAATCATCTTCTTCTGTTTTTTTATTGATATTTTTTTCTTTTTTATTGTTTTTTTCTTTTACTGCCTCTTTAACTAAGACAAGTTTAGGCAAATCTTTTTCGAAATTATCCGAATCTTCTCGATGATTACCTTCAGTGACAACACCATCATAGATAATAAAATTAATTAAAACCTTAACTTGATCATCTTTCTTTAAAACATAATTATTTGCCTCAAAATCTTGTTCTTTGTTATCAATCATGATACTTATAACATCTATATCATCAATACCATCATCATAATCTTCTGTATAATGTCTTTCGTTATAAAACTTCTTCGCATATGCATAAAAAAGAACAAACATTAAAACCGCAAACAAGCCAAAGGCTACCATTAAAATCGCTAAAATCTCCATTTTCATCCCAACACCTATATTCATAATTTATTATATCAAAGATTTTTAACAAAATAAATATTTATTTATATTTTTTTAATAATTCGTATAATTTATGGATAGGAAATCCCACAATGGAAAAATAATCTCCCTCTATTTTCCAAATAAATTTACCAAATTCTTCTTGAATAGCATAAGCTCCGGCTTTATTATAAACATCATTATTTTTTATCCACTCATCAATTTCTTCATCACTCATTTTATCAATATAAACTATACCTTTATCATAAGTTAATTCTTCATATTCTTTTCCGTCTTTGCGAATTAGAAGACATAATGAGGATATAACTTCATGAGAATTATCGCTTAAAATTTTGAGCATCCTAAAAGCCTCTTGATAATTTTTGGGTTTTCCATATATCTTATTATTGAAAGAAACAATCGTATCACTGCCAATAACAATTACATCATCCGTTGTTTCTTTATATACCGCTAAAGCTTTAGCCTTAGCAGTTTTCATACACTCTTCATAATGATTTTTGTGTTCATCTAATTCTTCTAAAACATCCCTTTTTATAATTTTAAATGGAATATTCATTATTTTCATTAATTCTTTTCTTCGTGGTGAAGAACTCGCTAATATTATTTGCATATTAACCTCCATGCTCGCATTTATTATCATTATAATTATTTTCTGCAATACAAATGTACTTTTCTAAAACTAATTTTATATCCTCTGGATAAGCTAAAGATATATACCCAGCCGTTGGACGAATAAATTTAAAATAATAGTATTTTACCATATCGGCAAAAAATTCATATATTGAAGAATAACTATAATCACGGAAAGGATGATCAGACATTTTTAAGTATTTATTATAAATATTTATCATATCATTTTGACTAGTAATATTATTATTAAATTTAGTAGAATAATAATAATCCCAGGAATGAGCAAGTTCATGAACCATAGTTCCGTAGTAATCATTAATAATTTCTGTTGAACAACGAATATCAAGAGATCTTAATTTACGTGGTCCATAATTCATTCCAACATATTGCCTACCCCAAATTGCATCAAAAGTATCATCACCAATAAAACTAATTTTATTTCCGAATAATAAATATGGAATATTATTTTTTATATCTTCTAAATATCCTAAATATTCATTAGCAACGATAGGATCACAACTTTTTTCAATTTCAACAACACTATTATTAACAACTAATGATTTTGATACCTCAATAGTTTTTAACCGACTACTATTATTAAATATTGGATATAAAATCATATCATGCGCTATAGCATATTCATCATTGGGATAAATATAACCTATTAAAGAACTCGATGATGTGGAATATCCTTTATTTTCATATCCTTCTTTATTAAAAGAAGGTAATTTAACTTTACATTTTTTTTCAGTGTTATAAACATTACAAGACAAAACTTTTTCTCCTAAATAATCAAGATTTGTATCATCAATATATACAGTATTTTTTTGATAAGATACTACATATAATGTCATATCATGATTAACTAATAAATCAGTATTTTCTAAATATTCAGCACTCTTGCTATCGGGATTAATACTATATCCTAAAACATTTCCATCAACTCGATATGCCTTTGGCAAATGAACTTTACACCCCCCTAATTTATTATTATGGGTACATGATAATACTTTAGTACTAACACTATTAGCACCATTTAAAAATAATCGAACATTATAAGAAATTTTTTCACCATTTGCTTTTTCATTTGTATTATCTTTTTGTTTAAAAATTACCTGACAGAAAAGAAAAGTCGAAAAAGCCACCAAAACAATAATAAAGGTATACATTAAAATATTATATAACAGTTTCTTATTTTTCATATACACCTCACTATTCTATATTAAGTATAACATAAATTTAAAAAAAATCTTCAATTAATAAAGATTTTTTACTTTTTATTCTCTAAATATTATGAACTTCTTTTCTACCCATTGAAATATATTCAACTTTATATTGTGATACAATTGATAAAGGATAACAATTTCTACCATCATAAATAACAGGATTTTTCATTAATTTAGAAAACTTACCAATATCATAATTTTTAATAGTATCCCATTCTGTCATTATCATAACAACATCCTTATCTTTAATACAATCATCGATATTATCATAATAATTAATACTATTACCAAATATTTTTTCAAAACGATCTAGTCCAACAGGATCATAAATACTAACATTAACTTCATAATCTAAAAGAGCTTTTACATTATCAATAGATGGAGCCTCACGTAAATCGTCAGTTCCGGGTTTAAATGTTGCCCCTAAGATTGCCACATTAAGTCCTTTAAGATTTTTATTTCCATAATCTTCTTTTAATTTCTTAAACAAATGTAATTTTTGATGTTTATTCACATCAATACAAGCCTTAACCGTTTTTAATTCAACATCTTTTTCTACACTTAAATAATGAAGAGCTTTAGTATCTTTAGGAAAGCAACTACCACCATAACCAATACCTGAGTTTAAAAACTTATCGCCAATTCTTTTATCATAGCTCATTCCCCTAGTTACTTCAGTAATATCAGCTCCAATTTCTTCACAGAAATTACTTATTTCATTAATATAACTAATTTTTAAAGCGAGAAAATCATTTGAAGCATACTTAACCATTTCAGCACTACGTCTATTCATTGTTAGATATGGAACATTATATGGATCTTGAGTAAAAGGACGATATACTTCTTCCATCACACTTCTTGCTAAATCATCTTCACATCCAACAACAATACGTGAAGCATAAAGAGTATCACGAACAGCTGTTCCTTGAGCTAAAAACTCTGGATTACTAGCAACACTTATATGAATACCTTTCTTTACATGAGAATTCAAATATTCTTCAACTTTATCATTAGTCCCAATTGGCACCGTACTTTTAATAACTACCACAACATTTTTCGTTATCGATTCGATTATATTATCACAAACAGCATAAACATAATCTAAATTAGCCGAACCATCACTTCTTTCAGGGGTTCCAACACCAACAAAGATAACCTCAGCATCACTATAAGCCTTTTTATAATCGGTTGTATAAGTAAGTCTTTCTTTATTTTTTCGCATTAAGTCTTCTAATCCTTCTTCATAAATAGGACTATTACCTTTACGCATTTTTTTAATTTTTTCTTCATCAATATCAACACATGTTACATTATGACCAACATGAGCTAAAGCTACTCCTGTTACTAATCCAACATAACCTGTACCTGCAACTGCTATTTTCATCATTTACCTCTTTTCTAAATCATTATAACATACAAAAATATTTTCCACCAACAATTTGACAACTACTTACTATTAGAAAACATTTTATTTACCATTTCATAATTCTCAATTGTCCCTATATCATATCTTTTACCTGGCATTTTCATTGCATATACTGAACTTTTTTGACATAAATATTCCAAGTAACATCCAGGTGAATCAATACGACATCCATCATTCAAGGCCTTACTCACCATTTTTACATCATCCTTTGAATAAAGATAAAACGGAGGTATACACCAATTAGATGGTGGAAAAGAAGCTTTTTCTTTCATTTCTAGGATTAAATCATTATCATCAACCTTTAACGATCCACTTTTTTTAACTCTTTCAAGATCTTCTTCATAATATCGCATAACACAACTACTCTTTTTTTGATCATAATAATTTATAAAATCATTTAATGAAAAATCAATTAAATTATCACCAGCAATGACTAACAAATCTTCATCAATATGTAGTTTATTAATCACTAATTCCATATCTTTAACAGCCCCTAATCTTGTTTCATTAGTTTCTGTTCCATCATCAATAATTGTAATTTTAGATGATAATTTTTTCTTTTTTGACCATTCTTCAAAATGATGAAAATATTTATGATTAGAAATAATAATATACTCATTAATTCTTCCTGATTTATCAATATCATCTAATAACCAATCAATAATTGTTTTTCCATTTACTTCTAATAATGGTTTAGGAAAATTCTTGGTTAATGGATATAATCTTGTAGCATAACCTGCTGCTAAAACTAAACATTTCATAATTTCACTCCTTTATTAAATAAAAAAGCAAGAAATCTTGCTTAATTAATTGTTAACTTACCTCCATTACTTGGATATATTTGAATATAAGTATTTCCATCGTTCACAACTAAATCTTCACCAGTTTCTTTTATTTTATAAATCGTTTTACTTTTTTCATCAGCCTTACTCCAAGTAATTGGAAGAGCTATACCATTCGTAATATAGTATCCATCACCTGTTCCAATATTACTTATTCTTTGATATCCTGAATATCCATGATCAGTATAAGTAGTATATTTTACACTATAGACAAGAATATTTTTTACAGTATATTGTTTTCCAGTAACTAAATCGGTATTCTTAGTATTATTCATAGAACGTAAATAATTTTCATTAGCACTATCATATTGATAATTAGATGTACGATAACTTGAATATTTAATACTAATATTATTCGCAGGTTTTGTTTGATATTTAGATAAATCGATAGGTTCAGCACTATATGTTAAAAGATTTCCAACATCAGTAGTACTTCTTATCTTTTTATCAGAAACTGCTTTGGCAAGTAAGTTAGAATTTGTAAATAAGGTATGTTCATAAGCTCTTTTTTTACGAAGTTCTTTATCACGCTGACCATATTTTCCATCTACATTGATATTGGCGATATTTTCTTTATTAATACGGCCTATTGCTTCGGCAGAACCTCCAGCATGAACTATTATGGCATCATTTTCAAATGCATAACCTAAATATTGATTTCTAACACTTCTAATTGAACCTATTTTAGTAAATGTTTTATCTTTAAATAGAGCAAACATTCTGGTTATTCCCGCTTCAACCATGATTTCATAAACAAGATAAGCATCAGAAAGTCCTGATTGAGGAAGAGCTGCATTATGCGTATTAATCATAACAGCATATGGTCTTGTTTTAGAATCAACATCAATTATTTGAACTTTAGGTTCTTCTTTAACAGGTTCAATTGGTTCTTCTATCTTTTGTTCTTCGACTGGTTTATCTTCTCCTTTTGAACCAAATACTCCCTTTTGAGTTAATATTATTCCAACTGTTATTAAAATAGCTCCTATTATTAACATTGGAATAATTTTAATAAATTTATCTTTCATCTTACAACACTCCTTAATATATTATATCTCAAAAACGCTACAATAAAAAGAATTTTACAAAAATAATAATATTATTGACAGATTTAATTGATTTTAAATAAACATATATTATAAAATACCGATAGAACAGGAATATAAAATGCTACTTAATTCTTACATAAGAAAAAGAAAAATTATAATAACTATAATAAATTGTTTTAAAAGTATATATAATTTACGTTAATAATCATATTAAAAAGAATCTAGATTTTCTAGATTCTTCTTTCTTCTTTATCTTCAATAATTATAACACCATTTACTTTAATACCTACCTGATTATATAAATCTATTGCTCTTTCAAAATCTCTTTTATCAGTTTGATTTATGCCAGCAATCATATAATTACAATCACATAACCTAGATATTAATAATGAATCACTATAATCAATAACATTTGAATTATAAAGAAAAACATAATCATATTTTTTCTTTAAATAAGAAATTATTTTTTCATTATTTTTACTTGCTAATAACACCTCTGGTTCATCAGAACATGTTCCACTTTTCATAATATCTAATTTTCCATCGCAATGAATATAATTAGCTAAATCTTCTTTATAGTTTTTTAGGAGATCAGAATATCCTAAATCTTTTGTTATATTACATCTTATATTAGTATCAATTAATAATACCTTTGAATCTTTTGAAAATTCATCAACTAAAGATATAATATCATATTTACAATTAATATCTCTAGCTGTATTAAGAAATATCACATTTCCTAATTTACTTAAAATAATTTTAGTTTTAATTAAATTAATTTTATTTCTATTTTTATCTTTTTTAGAATCTACAATAGTTCCTAAAACATTTAATTTACTTAATTCACTTTGACTCTTTATTTTTTTATCAAAAAAATAAATAACAAATACATAACCAAGACCAATAACACAACCAATTAAAAAATACAATAATTCATTTTTTACAATATTAAAATTAATTGGATTATTGCTGGTTACAATTTCACTATATTTATGTACATTATCTCCATCATATAATTGAATTTCATTAATAATTTTATTAATAATTGACTCACATAATCTTTTACCATCATTTCTATTATTATAGTTTAAAGAAATAGTATAAAATCTTGATCCGATATTAGAACTTATTGATAAATTCTTTTTTATATATGAAACATTGGCATCAATGCTACTATTAGCAATTGCACTTTCAATAAATGAATCACTTAAAATAATATCATTATATGACGTAATTTTTTCAGCAGTTGAATTGCTAGATGATTCAATCATACCAACATTTGAGTAAACAAAGCCTTTAAATACCAAAAAGACAATATTAGCCATTAAAAAAACTAATATAGCAACATACAAAACTTGTTTTCTTCTTTTCCAAAAATACATTAATAAACTTTTTAAATCAATTGTTTCTTCCATTCTACACCTCACCGTAATAATAGCATATTTCACTTCAAAAAGCAATTAATATATACTTATTCTATATTAATGCTTTAATCAGTTAATAAAAATGTAATTAACCATTTTAATATAAAATAATTATTAATAAAAGATATTTAAAAAAATAATAAATTAAACTTATCATTTTAACTTTTTTAACAATAATCCCTTACTCATTTTATAAAAAAATACGCACATTTTTTGTTCTTACTTTTATTAACAACCTACAAAAATAATTAGATATTTTTATCTTTAATAAACTCAAATAATAATGATGATGGTGTATTTCTTTCTACTCCAACATAAAAAATTTTGCTAGGCTTATACTCATATAATATCTTTTCGTTATAATTCGTATAATTTAATTGAAAATGAACTACTCTTTTATATATTGCGCTCAAGTTTTTAGCTAAAGATGCAGAAAACGAATCACCAACAATCAATATCGTTTCATTTAATTTATATTTTTCATTCTCATAAATTATAAACGGATTATTCTCTATTTTAGTCATAGTCTCTTTTATATAATCCATATTAGGATAAATAATATTAATGCTATTATCCTTAAGTTTTAACGATAATCCACTAAAATCAAGTAAATCCTTTTTATTATATTTAGTCTTTATTAATTCAGCTAATTCATATAATTCTTTGTCATCATTTGCAACAGAAATGTGAATATCATTTTGAGTATTTTTGGTATCTGTATATACATAATTACTATCAATATAATTATTACCAGCAATATCTTTTTGGTATATTGCTTTTAATAATTCCTTAGAATAAATATAGGATCCATAATCATTCCAATGTGTATCCATTCTAAAGTAGGTTTCATATTTTTTACTAGCTTCAATCAATTCATTATAAAAATAAAATAAATTATCAATATCATTTTTTAGCATATAATTATATACTTGAAAAAAATAATCTTCGTGAACACCTACCTGTTTTGGTAAATACATTGAATAAACTGACGATTTATTAGGTCCAATTACATAATATAAATTAATTCCCATTTTTTTTAATTTTTTATTTTCTTTATTAATTTTGTTAATAATGATGTCCAAATAATTATAATCTATTTTCTTTCTACCATCTATAAAAGATATTTCATCATTATCATTAATATTATCATAAAATAGCCAAGTTTCTTTCTCATTATCTTTACTGACCATTACTCTGTTATCAACTGATTCATTAAAAAGAAGATAATGCATATTTCTCCAGTTATTAATAATGTTCTTTCGAAATGGTAAATTATCATTATAATAATTATCCCATTGTCTAGAAAATTCTGTAATTGTTTTAATACCTAAAGTTGGTCTTTCTGACAAGGATCTTTTCTCAACATTATCTAAATTAATATAATCTTTTATAAAAAAATAGGATAAATGAGGTACATAAAGCATAAAGATAAAAACGATGATAAAAGCATAATTTTTTATTTTTTTATTTTTCATTACATATCTCCTTAAAATCTAAAATATATAAATGGATTATATGTATTTGATACCAAAGAACTAATACACAAAATCCACAGCATAATAATTAAAAATATTTCACAAACAGGAATAACTTTACCAACTATTTTATTGATTTTAATTTTTTCAAAAATATACTGTGCAATACCACAAAGGAGAATACTTATAATAAATATTAATATATTTTTTAGTGTAATTATCTTATATAACCTAATAGTAGATACATTATTAGTAGGAATAATCATTTTTTTTATAAAAAGAATTCCTTTTTTTAATCCGTCTATTCTAAATAAAACCCAACTAAAATTAACAATTACAAGAACATATATATTACCAATAATTGAATATTTATTTAATATTTTTTTTAATCCTAATTTTTCAATAGAAACGAAAAAAAAGTGAAATAATCCCCATGCAATAAATGACCATGCAGCTCCATGCCAAATACCAGTAACAAGAAAAACAATAAATAAATTTATATATGTCCTTAATTTACCTTTTCTATTACCACCTAATGGTATATAAATGTAATCTTTAAACCATGTAGATAAAGAAATATGCCATCTACGCCAAAACTCTGTTATACTTTTTGACTTGTAAGGTAAATCAAAATTTTCCATAAATGAAAAGCCAAACATTTTACCTAATCCAATAGCCATATCAGAATACCCTGAAAAATCATAGTATATTTGTAATGAATATGAAATTGAACCTATCCAGGCCAAAGGGGTTGTTATATTTATTATATCAGTATTTAAAATTGTATCAGCAATTACTGCAAGGGTATTAGCAATTAATACTTTTTTAGATAATCCATAAATGAATCTTTTAGTTCCTGATACAAAACTATCCATTGTTATTTTACGTTTTTTTATTTGCGCTTCTATATCTTTATATTTAACTATAGGGCCAGCAATTAATTGTGGAAAAAATGATATATATAATGCTAAATCTAAAATATTTTTTTGTACTTTAACTGTTCCTCTATACAAATCAATTATATAAGATATAATTTGAAAAGTATAAAATGATATTCCAATTGGTAAAACAATACTTTTATTAATTATTGAAGTATTAAAAAGATGATTAATATTATTAATAATAAAATTAAAGTATTTAAAATATCCTAAAATTAAAAT
>CAMNBS010000034.1 GCA_946533175.1 uncultured Clostridia bacterium | reverse complement strand
TAAATTTACTATTGACTTTTAATAGTTAGACTCCTTTTAACAAATTAATTACTTTATTCATTAAAATAATATTTTCTTTTTTTAAATCATTGGTATTAGTAATATAGTAAGGTTTACCAAAAATAATTTTAACGCTACGACGAAATAGTTTATAGTTATTAATAATAGCAAAAGGAACAATTGGACTATTGGTATCTAAAGCTAATTTAACTGCTCCCATTTTAAATGGCATAACTATATATTCTGTTTTATTAAAAGTACCTTCAGGAAAAATACCAATAATCTCATTGTTTTCTAAAACTTTTCTAGCTTCATCCATTGCTTCTTTATTTTTCCTTTTTCGATCAACCGGAATTAAACCAAAAGATTTAAAAAATAAGGGAAACTTGTCAAACAACTCTTTTTTAGCCATAAACCTTATTGTTCGTTTCGTACAAGATAATAAAAGAAAGCCATCAAAATTACTTTTATGATTACCCGCTAATATGCAATTACCACTCACGGGAATATTATCATTATTAATTATTTCAATACAATAAAAAGTTTTCATTAAAAAACGAATAATAGGTCTTAGTATTCGATACATTTTCTGTTTCATTCTATCACCCTACTTCTTAAGTATAACATAAATTTTAAAAGAAAAGTGAATTATACATAATATTTCACAGTTAATAATATATTATATGGATGAAAATATGAAAAAAAAACTATTTATAATCCTTTTCTTAATAATTATTATTTCTCTTTCTTTTTTATTAAAAAAGAATACAAAAAAAGAAATTAACCCCTTTCAAGAATTTCCTTTTTATAAAGAACATTTACAACAAGAATATGAAGAATATCAAAAACAAAATAATTATTCTTTTAAAAAAACCGTTATAAATGTCAATATTGGTATTAATAAACCTTTTTATACTAATAGTAGCCCTGCTAAATATTTGAACACTAATTATATTCTAGTAAACAAATATAACTATTTGAGTAAAGATTATATTCCTAATAATTTAGTTAATGTTAATTCATCAGGAATAAGATTAGTCAAAGAAGCTTATGATTCTTTTAAAGACATGGCAAATAATGCAAAAAAAGAAAATCTAAATTTACGCATTATCTCAGCTTATCGAAGTTTTGAATATCAAAATAATTTATATAATAAATATTTACAAAAAGATCCCCAAGATAAAGTAGATACTTATTCAGCACGTCCAGGATATTCTGAACATCAAACTGGACTATCTATTGATATTGACAATAAGAATATCGATTATAATAAATTTCATTTAACCAAAGAATACACTTGGATGCAAAATAATGCTTATAAATATGGATTTATTCTAAGATATCCTCTTGGAAAAGAAGTAATAACAGGTTATCAATATGAATCATGGCACTATAGATATGTTGGAAAAAAAATTGCAAAAGAAATTCACGATTTAAACACTACCTTTGAAGAATACTATTATGAATTTATTGATATATAATGAACAAGAAGAAATATCCACATAATTATGGATAAAAAGTTAATTATCCAAAAAATCACTTTTTTCGTTTTATGGTGAAATATTTTCATTCCAATAATTGAACCAATACTACCTCCAAAAAAAGATAAAACAAAAAAAGTATATTCACTTATACGACGATACTTTTTTATCGCCAAGTATTTATCAATACCATAAAGAAAAAAGCACAAGACATTTAAGAAAGCCAAATAATAAACCATTATTTATTTGTATAATTATAATAATTATATTCCCCTAACTTAATTGATAACTCTTCTAATCTTTCATCTTCTGTTTCATTTTCTACTTCCGATATAGCAAAAAGTAATTCTTCTAAACTTTGATAACGTAAATAATCAATACCATTACTTGATAAAATCATAATATCATTATCACTTAACATTAAATTGTTTTTTCTTCTTTTCATAAAACTCTTGTCAGTTCCCATTATTTCATCATCATTTAAATGAATCATTTTTCATTCCTCACTTTCGAAATTATAAAAGATAATAATATTCCAATAGAAATAATTAATGGAATTAAACGATAGTTATGTAAAAAATAACTCAAAACAATTCCTAAAATAATACTTACAATAATGATAACTAAGATAATCAAATAGTCACCTTTTGTTTTTAAATGAAATTTCTTTTCAAACAAATGATAAGTGTCAATTAAACGACGTTCTAGAAAACTTAATTTAAAATTATCCTTCAAAATTTTACGAATACTAGCTGTCGCATCTTTATTTTTAAAGTTTTTAACATTTTTAGCTACAATTTCTTTTATTTTACTCATAGCTTTAAAAGAAACAATAATATCAATCAAAGTAATTATTAAAATAATTAAAGCAACTGTTTTAATTGTTTCATCAGGAATACCGTCTAAAATACTCTTAAAAAACGGATAAATATATTTAGTTAATAAAACTCCAAGAGCTCCAAAAGCTAAAGCATTGCGTAAACAAATTCTTCCATTAATATTAAAAGAATCATTTGAATAATCCCACCAACGAACTTGAAATATTTTTTCCATTAAATAACTTGTAAAATATTCAAGAACACTACATGTAACAAGAGCTAAAATAAAACATACTAAAGGATTGTCTTTGTATGGCAAAAACAAAAGCATACTTATACCACCAAAACCATAAATAGGACAATATGGTCCGATAAAAAAACCACGGTTAACAATTTGTTTATCTGTAATTGCGCAATAAATCATTTCCACAACCCATCCTAAAAAAGCAAAAATCCAAAATAATAAATATAGTTTTATTAAATCCATTTCTTCTCCTCTTGTTAATAATATTATAACACTTCCTTAAATAAAAAGAAAATGTCTTTCTACATTTTCTCTACTTCATCAATTGCTAAAATATTTAGTAAATGATGAATAATATTATAAACTAATTGAGTTAAAGCAAGATATGTGTTTCTTTTGGCATCATCTGCTTCATTTAAAATATTATTATTGTTATAAAATTTATTATATAAACTTAAAATCTCATAAATATATTCAGTTAAATAATTTAAAGTTACTTCTTGATAAGACTTGGTTAGGATTTTACCAACTTCCAAAAGTTTAATTAAAATATCTTTTACTTCTGAATTATCCATTTTTTCTAACAAATAATCTTTCTTATCAGCTCTTTTTAAAAGCGATTTAATACGAACAATAGTATATAAAACATATGGTCCTGTTTTTCCATCTAAAGAAGAAAATTTTTCTGGATCAAAAATATAATCAGTACGACGATACGGTAACAAATCTGCATATTTTAAGGTAGCAATAGATAAAGTATTAGCAATATCTTCTCGTTCTTTTCCAGTTATTTCTTCTTTAATATTCTTCATAATAGTATCATGAATAATATGAATCAATTCACTAAGTTCCATTACTCCGCCATCACGTGTTTTATATGGTTTTCCATCTTTTCCATTAATTGTTCCAAAACCAAAATGTCTTAATTTTACTTTTTTGTCAACTAATCCTGTTTTATAACTAGCTCGAAAAACTTGTTCAAAATAAAGTGATTGTCTTTCATCAGTAAAATACCAAATTTCATCTGGATGAAATCTTTCTATTCTAGAATATATTGTTCCTAAATCTCTGGTACCATATATTGTTGCTCCATCTTTCTTAATAACCATTAAAGGTGGCATTGGACGTTTATCATTTTCATTTTCTACATCGCAAACTAAAGCCCCATCTGATTCATAGAGATATGGTTTCATTATTTCTAATACTTTAGGAATATCATTAAAAGCATCAAGTTCTCCTTCCCATAATTCAAAACTACAGTTAAGTTCTTGATATACTTTTTTAATTACCTCACTTGAAATAGCTACCATTTGTTTCCATAAAGCGATATAAGCTTTGTTACCACGATCAATTTCCGCGGTTATTTCGCGTACTTCATCCATTCTTTCTGGATTATTTTTAGCCTCCAATGATGCTTTTGGATACATTTTTCCTAAATCATCTGATGTCAACTTTATTTTAGGATATTCTCCGTGATAATTAGTTTTAAAGAAAACTGAATCAGGATACATTCTTCTATATTCAGAAATTAACATTCCAGCTTGACGACCAAGATCACCTAAATGCACATCACCAATAGTCTTCATTCCTAATACATTTAATAATCTTTTAATTGCTTCTCCAATATTTGCACTACGCATATGACCAACATGTAGTGCTTTAGCTGCATTCGCCCCACCATAATCAACAATAATTGTTTTTTCTTTCTCTAAATCAATAAAATAGTTAAAATCATGAAGACCTTTATTGAAATAATCCTTTAAATAATTATCATTAAAAGATAAATTAATAAATCCAGCTCCTTGAATATTGACATTAACAAAACGTTCATCAAAATGATTAATTATTTTTTCAGCTACCACTTTTGGATTTTCGTGATATTCTTTTGCAATAGAAAAGGCAACATTAATTTGAAAATCGCCAAATTCTTTTCGATTACTAGCTAATAATTCACATTCTATGTTATATCCTAATTCTTTTAAAATTAAAGATAAATACTTTTCAGTTTCTTTTATTAAACTCATATATATCCTCCAAATAAAAAAATTCCTATTACTTAGGGACGCTAAACCGTGGTACCACCCTAATTCATAGAAATCTATCTCATATTTTTAACGTAATTACACGATCAAACTCCAAAGCACGTTCATTAAATAAACATTGACATCTTCCATCAAACGATATCTTTCTATAAAAGCTATTTAATTACTACTCTTCTTCCACATCTGTTAAAAAGATTATAACAAAAATATTATCAACACGCAAGTTTTTTTATTTATTCATAATTATTTTTTGAGAATTGATATCTACTAATTCAGATAATTCTTTTTCACTAAGATATTTTAAAAGTTTTTTCTGTACTTTAGAAAAAGAATAATTATCTGAAAACATATGATGAATATCGGTTGCTAAAAAAGATATTTTCTTTTCTTTTAACAACCTTTTCATCAGCTTCTTAGCACTTCGACCATATCCCCCTAAAATACTTAATAAATTACTTTGAAATAAGACACCAAGATTTTCTAATTCATAAATTCGACTAAAATCTTTTTGAAAAGACAAGTATCTCTCTGGATGAGCAAGAATAACTTGAAAACCCTTATCCATTAAATCTTTAAATATTTCTTCATAACCAGAATATTCACCAGAAATGGGTAGTTCAATTAATAAATAATTTGTATCATTAAGTGAAGAAACTTCATTATTTTTTAAAAGTACATCAATGTTATCATCAATATATATTTCATTACCTAAATATAGATTTATCTCAATATTATTTTCAACTAATGCCCTTTTTAATTCTTTCATTAATTTAATATTATTTTTTTTTGAACTATTATATTTACTGTCTCTTATATAATGTGGGGTTAAAATAACATTATCATAACCAATACTTTTCATTTTTCTAAGTATTTCAACACTCTCATTAATTGATTTTGAACCATCATCAATATTAAACAATAAATGTGAATGAATATCGGTCATCGTTATTTTTCCTCATAACCATAATAGTAATAACTACCATATTTTCCTTTATTACCAGTTAAATTATTGGCAATACAACCAGCAATACAAGCATTAACACTTTCTAATGATTTAACGGTATTACGAAGTTCAGATTTTGGTGTTTGATTTATTGAAGATACAATTAATACTTTGTCAACCAATGACGATAAAATCAATGAATCAGATAACCCACTTATCGGAACTCCATCTAAAACTAAAACATCAAAATGTTTTTTAAGTAATGTAATTAAGGAAGCATTTTTCTTTGAGTTTAACAATTCACTTGGATTAGGTGGATAACTACCACAAGGCATAATATAAAGATTTTTAATTTTAGTTGGTAAAACATATTCATTACAATCAGTAATATTACTAATTAATAAGTTGGATAAGCCATTTTTACCATTTACGCCAAAGATTTTATGCTGACGTCCTTTTCGTAAGTCACAATCAATTATTAATACTTTCTTACCTGTTTGAGCAAAAGATATAGCCAAATTAGCACTAACAAAACTTTTTCCTTCAGATGGCAATGAACTGGTCACTAAAATAGTTTTTAATTCTTGGTCAATTGCTGAAAATTGTAGGTTTGTACGAAGTGTTCGAATGCTTTCACTAGCGGGTGCATTAGGCTTTTTATCCACAATCAAATCAATACCATTATTATCACGATATAATCGACTAATAAGTGGTACACCAAACTCAGCTTCCATATCCTCGATATTACGTAATGTATCATCAAAATAGAAAATAACAAAAACAATTCCGCTACTTAAAACAAATGATAAAACACCTACCAAAACAGAATTACGTACTGTTTTATTATTTGATGGACTAACAGGTACTTGAGCTGTATCAATAACACTAACATTATTTAACTTATAAATTTTTGTTATTTCTTTTTCAAATATTTCAGCTAAAGTATTAGCAATTGAAGCAGCTAAATGATTATCACGATCAGTCACAGTAATTTTTAATATTTCAGTATCTGACAAGGATTTAACATTTATTTCTTTAGATATTTGATCAACGGAATAATCTAATTTCAAATCATTAATAACCTGACTTAATACAAGTCTACTTTTAATTATTTCACTATATGTTGATACCAATTTCTGATTTAAAACAATATCACTTTGACTAATAGTATCCGTATCTGCTGTTTCATCTTTTACTAAAACAACCGTCGTATATGTTGAATACAATGGCTTTTTAAAAAAAGCATTATATACAAAAGTAATCATAACAGATAGAAATACTATCATAATAACAATAATAAGATATTTTTTATAATAATCCCAAAACTCCTTTAAATTAATCTCTTCCATAATTCTCCTCTACTTTCTCATTATACATAATTAAAAATCTATTTTCAACATTTTTCTACCTTTTCTTTTTAGCTTTACACATGCTGTTAATTAATAAAAGAATAATACCAAAAATAATTAAAAAACTACTAGTAATAACCATGTAATGCATAATTGTTTGATAAATATTTTTTACTAAAGAGGAAAATATCAAAGAAATAATCAAAACATCATCCATCATAATTTCAGTCTGGAAAAAGAAAACTATAAAGAAGATAATAAGACCACTAGCAATAAAAGATGAAAACAAAATTCTACTTTTTATTAACATAATTATTAATAATACTATAACAATTAAACTAATAATTATTGATACATTTATTAAATAATCAATCTTTTCAAAATTACCTACCAAAAAATCCAAGAAATGATAAAAAGATACTTCATCACAATAAATATCACTAATTTCCTCAATAAATAATTGAACATCACTTTCATTTACAACCTTAACATTTCGTTCTTTTAAATAAGTATCAATATTTTTTTGAATATTATCTTTAATCTTTCCTTTTTCTATATCTATCTTTTTTCCTTCAAACAATCCACTAACATATTGATTTACATCATTTTTTACTTCTTCTATAGTATAAATATCCTTCAAGATGCTTGCATCAAAACCTGATGACATCATATAAGCTTCCATTTCAACGTTTATTTCATCATATATTTTTGAGTAATAATTTTCTTTTATCATCGTATCAATTAAATAATTTTTATTTAAAACTGTACTTTTTAAAATAAGAACTAAGCATAAAAAAGCCATTAAAATAGAAAGAATTAATCCAAAAAAATATTTTACAATAACTTTCAACTTTTTCATACATCACCTATTTTCTTGGCATAAACAACATATCTTTTAGTTGTTCTTCCATAATTTTGACTCAATGGATAGCATGTATACATAATAAGTAATTCTTCATTATGTTGAATAGGAAAAGCCGATAAATCTGTTTCTTTAATAATTTTAAAACTATCTATTTGATAAGAAAAATCACCATAGGTTGTTTTAATATTAACAACATCACCAATAGAAACTTTATCTAATTTATTAAAGTAACCAACATTATTATGAGCTGCCAAAATAATAGTTCCACTTTCACCAGGAAAATAACTTCCAGCATAATGACCAACACCTTTACGAAGTATCTTAGTATTATCACCAAAGTAAACAGGTAGTTTAAGATTAATTGATGATATAGACAATTCTCCATATTTTTGACCATAATCAGGATATTTTAATAATTTCTTAGCCTCAAAATTATAACTAACTTTAACTTCTTCGTTATTTTCTTTAACTGCAGTTGTATTAATTAAAGAAACAACAACATCAATTTTACTTTTTAACGTAAAATAAAAGATTAAAATAAAAATTGAAGCAAAGAAAAAAGATATTGCTACATAACTAGCAAAATCTTTAATTAGTTTTTTCTTCATTACTCACTAGTTTTAACTTGCTTAATAATTAAGCCAGTACCAACTGCTACAATGATAAAAGAAATGCCTACAATCATAAGAACATTGCTATTTGTCATTCCTGTTTTTTTTACAAGTCCTGTAACTTCAACTTTGGTTCCATCCGTGTTATACACAATAACTGAATTTTTAGTAACAGTTGCTTTTACACTAGTATTTTCAGATATTTCTACAACTAAAGCTTTTAAATCTTCTTTAGCTTTTTTAGAATATTTTTTAAATTCAGCTGATTTTTGAGATTTAATTATTTCAATAGCTTTATCAATTCTCTTAGCAATAAAATCAGCATGTTCACTAGAAACCTCATTTTGATCAAGATATCTTTCTACAAGTACTTTATGATCTTCTGATAATCCATATTTATCATTTCCTATTTCAATAGTTTGAAATAACTTGTCTTTTAATTCTGCTTCACTCATTGCATAAACTTGAGTGATTCCCATAAATAAAACAATTGCTAATAACATACCTAATTTCTTCATGACATCCTCCATATCTTACATTTTAACGCATAAAAAGAAGAAATACAAGTTTTTCCAACATTTTTTTATGTATTTCTTTTCACTTGACATCTTCGATAAAACAAAAGAAATAGAAAAACACCCAAAAAAGAGCCTGATAAATCAATCAAAATATCAGTAAATTGACCAGTTCTTCCTAAAACAAAAGTCTGATGATATTCATCAAATAAAGCATATAAAAGACAAAAAAACAAGCTAAAAAAAGCATTTTTTATTTCTTTACTTTTCCAAATATTAGTTAATAAAAACATCCACAAAATAGATAAAACCAAAAATACAAACGCATGGGATATTTTGCGAAATATCAAATTACTTCTCTCCATATATTCATTACTATGATGTCTTTTTATTGTTTCTTCAGAAGCATTTGTTATTTTATCAGTTGTTTCAATGACATTATTCACAATACTTTTACTCTTACTATTTGATTCCATAGTATTCATATTTGAAAACAAAAAGATGATGAACATCCAAACAATAATTAATATACTAAATATTATTATTTTTTTATTAATTATCTTTTTCATTTCATCACCTATTTTCTAAGTAATTATATCATTAGTTATCAAAATTAGCAAAATTATTTATTTTTTACATGATAATATTTTTTATACCAACATGCAAATTTTCTTAATCCATCACGTAACGATGTCTGTGGTCGAAAGTTAAAATCTTTTTCTAAAGGAGTGGTATCAGCATATGTTATTGGTACATCCCCTGGCTGCATAGGTACTAACTCTTTATGTTTATCAAAATCATAATCATCAGGTAATACCTTAGCTCGAATTAATTCTTCTTGCAATATTTGAACAAATTCTAATAAATTTTCTGGCTTACTATTTCCAATATTATAAATAGCATATGGTGGAATTGGCAAATTATCATCACCCATTTTTTTATCTGGAGCTTTACCTATAATACGCACTATTCCTTCAACAATATCATCAATATATGTAAAATCTCTTTGACAATTACCATAATTAAAAATTTTTATTATTTCACCATTAATTAATTTATTAGTAAAATCAAAATAAGCCATATCAGGTCTTCCAGCTGGACCATAAACTGTAAAAAAGCGTAATCCTGTTGTTGGAATATTATATAATTTAGAATAAGCATGAGCAAATAATTCATTACTCTTTTTTGTAGCAGCATACAAACTAACCGGATTATCCACTGAATCATCTACACTAAAAGGTATTTTTTTATTTCCACCATAAACTGAAGAACTCGATGCATAAACAAGATGTTCCACCGGATAATTCCGACATGCTTCTAAAATATTGTAAAAACCAATAATATTTGCAGATATATAAACATCAGGATTAGTAATAGAATAACGAACTCCAGCTTGAGCAGCTAAATTGATAACAATATTAGGTTTATATTCTTCAAAGATTTTATTAATTGTCTTTTTATTAGCAATATCACCTTTTATAAAAATAAAATTAGGATATTTTTTTAATTTTCTTAATCGATATTTTTTAAGTTTAACGTCATAGTAATCATTCATATTATCAATACCTACTACTTGAATACTAGGATTTTCTTTTAATAATCTTTCGGTTAAATTACTACCAATAAAACCTGAAGAACCAGTAACTAAATATGTTTTCATTTTTCACTACTTTCTTACTTGATCATTATCTTTTTGATATTCACCAGATAAAATATTATTAATCCATTCTTGATTATGTAAATACCAATCAACAGTTTCTTTAATTCCGTCTTCAAAATTATGGGTTAAATGCCAATTCAACTCTTTTTCAACTTTACTAGAGTCAATGGCATAACGTAAATCATGTCCAGGACGATCAGTAACATAAGTAATCAAACTTTCAGGCTTATTCATTTGTCTTAAAATAGTCTTAACTACTTCTAAATTAGTTCTTTCAGAATGCCCTCCTAAATTATATATTTCTCCGTCTTTACCATTACGTACGATTAAATCAACCCCAATATTATGATCATTAACGTGAATCCAATCTCGAACATTTTCCCCTTTACCATAAACAGGAATAGGTTCATTTTTTAAAGCTTTACTAATAACTACTGGAATTAATTTTTCAGGAAACTGATAGGCTCCATAGTTATTAGAACAACGTGAAATAGTTACTGGTAAACCAAAAGTTCGATGATAAGCCATAACAAATAAATCAGCAGAAGCCTTACTAGATGAATAAGGGCTAGATGTATGAAGTGGAGTATCCTCATGAAATTTTAAATCAGGCCTATCTAGAGGAAGATCTCCATATACCTCATCCGTTGATACTTGATGGAATCTTTTAATTCCATATTTTTTAGCCATATCCATCAAAGTTAATGTACCTTTAATATTGGTATCCGCAAAAACAAAAGGATTTTTTATTGAATTATCAACGTGACTTTCCGCTGCAAAATTAATCACATAATCAAATTTTTCTTTATCAAATAATTGTTCAATTAATTCGCGATTAGTAATATCACCGTAAACAAAGTGAAAGTTCTCCTTTTCCTCTAAATCCTTTATATTATTATAATTACCTGCATAAGTTAAGCTATCAATGCAGACAAAATCATCTTTTGGATATTTATTGACAACATAATGTAAATAATTACTTCCAATAAATCCACATCCCCCAGTTATTAAAAATTTACTCATAATTTACCTTC
>CAMNBS010000033.1 GCA_946533175.1 uncultured Clostridia bacterium | reverse complement strand
TAGCTATTACCAAAGAAATTAGTAAATGGTGTAAATAGGCACTTATTCTTGGAAAATAAGTGTCTTTACTTTAATGAGTCCATCAAAATGGCTGTAAGCATGAAAAAACAAAATATAACCTTCGTTAAATACTCGCGAAGTAAAACAAAGGTATTGGAAAGGAAAATAATCAATCAAAAGAGAGATATTTCCCTAAGATTGATTATACGAGTGTTATGAAAGATATAATTTTAACAGGAGATCGTCCTACCGGTCATCTTCATTTAGGACATTATGTAGGATCACTTAAAAATCGTGTTAGATTACAAAATGAAGGTAATTATGATAAAATGTATGTTTTTATTGCAGATTCTCAAGCCTTGACGGATAATTATGATAATCCTGATAAAATAAGAGAAAATCTACGCGAAATAGTTTTGGATTATTTAGCCGTAGGGATTGATCCTAAAAAAGTAACGATTTTTGTTCAATCAATGATACCAGAGCTTACAGAATATACTTTTTATTTTATGAATTTGGTGACGGTTAATCGTCTTATGCGTAATCCAACCGTTAAAAATGAAGTTATTCAAAAAAAGATGGGTGAATCTATTCCTTCGGGTTTTCTAAATTATCCAGTTAGTCAAGCTGCGGATATAACCCTTTTTAATACCACAATTATCCCAGCTGGAGCTGATCAAGAACCAATGATTGAACAAACCAATGAAATTGTTCGTAAGTTTAATAGTTTATATGGAAAAACGCTAAATGAATGTCGGATTCTTTTACCAGATAATAAAATTTGTCATCGCTTACCTGGTCTTGATGGCAATGAAAAAATGAGTAAGAGTTTAGGTAATTGCATTTATTTATCAGATAGTGAAGAAGAGTTACATCGAAAAATTATGAGTATGTATACAGATCCTAATCATATTAAAGTGGATGATCCTGGGAAAATCGAAGGTAATATTGTGTTTACATATTTAGATGTTTTTGCCAAAGATGAAGATTTTTCAAAATATTTAAATGAATATAAGAATTTAGATGATTTAAAAGATAAATACAGGCATGGCGGTGTTGGAGATGTTAAAATAAAGAATTTTTTATTTAATATTTTAAATGATGAATTAACTCCTATTCGTGAAAAAAGAATCGAGTTATCTAAAGATATGGCATATATAGACCAAGTATTAAAAGAAGGTACTGCTAAAGCCCGAATAGTAGCGAAAGAAAATATGAAAAAATTTAAAAAAGCTTTACGTATTAATTATTTTGATGAATAATTAACAAAAGTTTGACATTTTTTAAAGACTTTTTATAAAGAAGTCTTTTTTTTAGAATTCTTTTCTGTTATAATTAATTTGAATAATAGGTATTATTGATAATAAAAAGAGGTGAAAGGATGAAAAAGGGTGTTAAAAGTATTAATGTAGATACATTAAAATTAGTTTGCGATGAGTTAGAATCGGCTTTTAACAATCTATTAAATCCTCTTAGCAATCTTGAAAAAGATGCAAGTAGAAAATTATCTTTTTATAAAGGAAAATTAAATCTTAATGATGATATTGATAAATTGATAAAAAATCATGAATTGATTACAGATTTTTTGAATTCAAAAATAGCTTTTTATTCTGATAAGAATTTAGAGGGTAATATTGATAGTTCTAAAACGATAATCAATGAAGAAATGTTTGTTCCAATAAAAAAACAAGAAGTTAAAAAAAACGAAATACCAGAAGTTAGTTCTTTAACGATAAAACCTGAAACAAAGAAAAAGAATATTTTCTTTCCCAAAATATTTTATAATTTTTATGTTATAATGGCTATAATTATTTTAATTGCTGGTGGTTGCATGTATTTTATATTTAGTCGTTATAATAATAGTTATGCTCTTGTTTTGAATGGAGAAGAAAAAGTATCTTTAGAAGTAGGAGATGAATATCACGATTCTGGATGCACATTATTTGATCGAAAAAAGCAAATTGTAAGGGAAAATATTGAAATAATTAATAATGTTGATACATCAAAAGAAGGACACTATAATGTTATATGTCTTTATCGAAATTTACGGGTAGAACGTGATGTAACTGTAAGCAAAAATAAAATAAGCTCTTATAAAGGTGATAATAATGAGTAAGTATTTGGATGATTATCGAGAAGGAAATGCTTCCTTGGAAGAAATAATTAATAAATTAACTGATTATCAAAAGAAGATTGAATTAACAAAAAATAAAATTAATGAAATGGATAAAGATATTGATGACGAATTAATGGAATTCTTGGAAGGTCAAACATCTCTTATTAATAGTCTTTATGAAAAAATTGATAATGTTTCTAAAATGGCTAAAAGAGATGCTTTTGAAAAACAGTTTATAGAAGCTTTAAAGGAAAAAAATAGTTCACTGTAACTATTTTTTATATAATAAGAATATAAATTATAGTTTATTTACAGTTTAATATAATAATGTTATACTTAAATAAAGTAAGGGTATTAGGGAGGTAAAACATGGGTAATAATTTTAATGGAGAATTATTTTTAGAAGTTCTTTACAAAAATTTAACAACAAGTGAAGAAGTAGAAAAAGCTAGTCGAGAAGAGGATAGGACTAGTAAAGAAGGTATTAGGTCTTATTTAAGATTATTAGAAAGATTACTTAGTGGTGCACGTGATCCTAAACGAAATGATGGAGATAAATATAATAGATTAGAACTTTTAAAAAAACTTTATTATGATAAATATATTCCAAATGGTACTGATGAACAAAAAAAATCCTTAGGAGCGTGGTTAGATTATTTGACAAGTGAAGATGCTAGATATCCAATGTGGGCAAAATATTGGATATTTAGGGAAGTATTAAAACTTGGTGTATATGATCCCATGACCGATAGTTATACTAAAAGAACTAAAACAACTAATGCCCCTTTTGTGGAAGTAAACCCTGAAATAATAGCCAAATGTGTTGAGAAAGTTGTTCGAATACTTGGAAATAAAGCATTATCTAAACAAGAAGTTAATAACAGAATTGGTAATGTTTCATTTGAAAAAATGTATATTGAATACTATAAATTATTTAAAAAAAGAAATGTTAGTTCCAATGATGGAATTTGGGTTAAATATAACCAAGGAAGTGAAGAAGAAGCTAGAAGATTATCACAGTCGTTAAATGGTCATAATACAGGATGGTGTACAGCATCAGAAAGTATGGCAATAAATCAAGTGTGTGGTGGTGGCGGATATCGTGGTGGAGATTTCTATGTATTTTATACGAAAGATGAACACGGTGAATATAAAATTCCTAGAATAGCGATTAGAATGGATGGAAAAACAAGAATTGGTGAAATAAGAGGAATATTAGAAAGTCAAGCTTTAGAAATAGAATTAGTTGATATATTGGAAGCTAAATTAAAAGAAATTCCTAATGTTGATCAAGATGATATTGATGAAAAAATATCTATTGTTAATGGTTTGAGAAATTTATATACTATAATGCAAAAGACAAGAAGAAATGAACAATTATCCAATCAAGAAATAATAGATTTATATACCAGACGATTTGGTTTTGGATGGCATCAAGACCCTTTAGTAGGCAAAATCATCGAAAGACGAGATAAATCAGCTGATTTTAGAAACTATGATGTGGCATTAGCAGTAGTACAGCAAAATATAAATGCCTTGCAATATATACCAGAATATATAGTAGGATATCAAAAAATAGTTAAAATAGCCGTACAACAAAATCCATATGCATTACAATTTTTACCAAAAGAACTAATTAATCGCAAACTGGCAATGGTGGCAGTACAGCGATATGGCTTTGCATTACAATTTTTACCAAAAGAACTAATAAATCGCGAAATGGCAATGATAGCAGTACAAGAAAATGGCCTTGCATTACAATATGTACCCAAAGAACTAATCGATCGCGAAATGGCAATGATAGCAGTACAACAAAATAGTAATGCATTATATTATGTCCCAAAAGAACTAATAAATCACGAAATGGCAATGATGGCAGTGCAACAAAATAGCGATGCACTAAAGTATGTACCAAGCGACATAGAAGGTTACAAAGAAATAGCGATTGTAGCAGTACAACAATATATCCTTGCATTTGAATTTGTACCAACCAACATAGAGGGTTATAAAGAAATAGCCATAGCGACAGTAAAAAAAGATGGCTATGCATTACAATACATACCAAAAGAATTGATAGATCAGGAAATAGCTATGGCAGCCGTGCAACAAAATATATTTTCATTACAATATGTACCAGAAGATATAGAAGGTTATGAAAAAATAGCCATGATAGCAGTACAACAAAGTGGCTATGCATTACAATGTGTCCCCAAAGAACTAATAAATCGCGAAATAGCTATAACGGCAGTGCAACAAGATTCATATGCATTAAAATTTGTTCCCAAAGAACTAATAGATCGTGAAATGGCAATGATGGCAGTGCAAAACGATAATTATGCATTAATATATGTACCACGCGACATAGAAGGTTATGAAGAAATAGCTATGATAGCACAACAAAGAAAAATTCAAGAATCAGATTTGGATATTGATGATTCTGAAAAAAGAAAAAAGTAAATAGTTATTTATAAAAATATTAAATTGACACAATTAGTTGTTAGTTTAATATTTTTTATTATACAGTTTATTGTAACTATTTTTTAAAATTTATAGAATTTCTTTTTTAATTATGATAAGATAATAAACAATTGGGTATGGTGATAATATGTACATAAAGGTATTAGTTGAACTTTCAGCTTTTAATATTGATAAGTGTTTTACATATCATGTAAATGATGGATTAAAAGATAAAATAAAGATTGGAATTAGAGTTTTAGTTCCCTTCAATAACCAGGAGTTAGAAGGCTTTGTTCTAGAAATTATAGATGAAGTGTCAGACTCAATGGAAATTAAAGATATTCTTGATGTCATTGATAGTGAAGCGATATTAAATGACGAATTATTATGGCTAGGAAGAAAAATTAGTGATGAAACATTATCTACTTTAATTAGTTCATATCAAGTAATGTTACCACGAGCTTTAAAAGCGAAAAATGGTCATAAAATTAATATAAAATATCAAACATTGGTGGAAATAGATCATCTAGAAGAATTAAGTGATAAACAACAACAAATTATTGATAAAATTAATGAAAAAGGAAAATGTTTATATAGTGAATTAAAAAAAATAAACTCATCAGTAGATACATTATTAAAAAAAGGGATTCTTCGTAAAAGAGAAATTGAAGAATATCGTCTTAATATTGAGGATATTCCTCGTTATCCAGTTTACTCTTTAAATGAAGAGCAAAATAGAGTATATTTGGCTGTTATCAAGGAATTAAACCATGCTAAAACTTTTTTATTACATGGAATAACCGGTAGTGGTAAAACCGAGGTATACATGCAAATAATGGATGAAGTTATTAAAAATGGTAAAACTTGTCTTTTATTGGTTCCAGAAATAACTTTAACTAATCAAATTTTTAAACGAATAGCTAGTCGTTTCCAAGATATTGCAGTTTTACATTCTGGATTATCGGATGGTGAAAGATATGATGAATATCGAAGAATTAAAAAAGGAGAAGCCAAAATTGTTATAGGAGCTCGAAGTAGTGTTTTTGCTCCTTTAGAAAATATTGGAGTTATTATAATTGATGAATGTCATACTGATAGTTACCAACAAGATGTTATGCCGAGATATTCAGCTATTGATGTGGCGGAATATCGCTCAGCTTATCATCATTGTCCTTTGATTTTAGGTAGTGCTACCCCAACACTTCTTCAATATGCTAAAAGTAGTAAAGGATTATATCAATTACTTGAATTAAAAAAAAGAGCTGGTAATGCTAAAATACCCGAAATTACAATTTGTGATATGATAAAGGAAAAGAAAACGGCGAAAACGATTTTTAGTGAAACATTGACAACTAAAATAAAAGAAAAATTATTACTAGGTGAACAGATTCTTCTTCTTCAAAATAGAAGGGGTTATTCAAGTTCAATTATGTGTCTTAATTGTGGCTATACTATGAAATGTCCGAATTGTGACATTACTTTAACCTATCATAAAAACAAGGATATAATGCGATGCCATTATTGTGGTTATGCTAATAAAAAAATAACTGTTTGTCCTAAATGTCATAGTGAAGATATTCGCGAATTAGGTATGGGAACCGAAAAAATTGAAGAAGATATTAAAAGAGTTTTTCCTGCGGTGCGCGTTATTCGGATGGATCTTGATACAACCAGCAAAAAAGGAAGTCATGAAAAAATTATTTCATCTTTTGAAAGAGGGGAATATGATATCTTATTAGGAACACAAATGATTAGTAAGGGATTAGATTTTCCTAATGTTACTTTGGTGGGTATTTTACAAGCAGATGCTAGTTTGTTTATTCCATCATATCGTAGTTGTGAAAATACTTTTGATTTAATAAGTCAGGTTGCAGGAAGAAGTGGGAGAAATAAAAGGCCTGGTGAAGTGGTTATTCAAACTTTTAATCCTGATCATTATGCTATAACTTTGGCTAGTAAAAACGATTATATATCGTTTTATAAAGAAGAAATGAAAAATCGTCTTGTTGGTAAATATCCTCCATTTTTCTATTTATCCCAAGTTATTATAAAATCAAGAGATTATGATTTCTTAAGTAGGGAAGTAAATAAAATAAAAAATATTTTAGAAAGTCGTCTTTCGAATATGATAATTATTGGTCCTAGTACATTGCATCCCTTTAAAGTAAATAATGTATATCGCTTCGGAATTCTTTTAAAATATAAAAAAGAATTAGATTTAAAAAAAGTATTGAAAGAAATGATTAATCATTATAAAAGCAATAACAAAATTAAAATAGAAGTATCATTTAATCCATCAGATATTTAGTATATTTTTCCTTTTTTTACGTATAATAGAAAGGACAGTTATAGTTGTTAACTATAGTGTCAAATAAGACAATACTTTTTCTTTTTTGGACGAATAATCTTTGAAATGATTATTCGTTTTTGTTATAATTAATTTGGTGTAGTGTAGTATGAAGAAGGTAGTAGTAAGTTTAATTATTATTGGAATCATGATAATATTAGCGATTATTGGATATTATTTTATTCATGGTGGGGTTGAAGCCAGATTAAATGGACTAGATAAAGTAACAGTTACGGTTAATACCGAGTATCATGATGAAGGATTTAAATTATTTAAAAATAATGATGTTATAGATAGTAGTAAATATTCTTTTCTTCAAGATGATAATATTGATGTAACTAAGTTAGGCGAATATCACGTTAATTATTCTATTAAATATTTTTGGAAAAATTACGTTTTATCAAGAACAGTTTTAGTAATAGACGATGTTGTGCCAGTAATTAAAACCAATATTAAAATGGTTGAAAGAGATTTTTGTTCAAAAAAGGATAAAGAAAAATTAACTTTTACAGCCATGGATAATTATGATGGAGATTTAACGGATAAAATAGTTTCTAAAGAAGAGGAAGAAAGAATTATGCTTTCTGTTTTAGATAATAGTGGTAATGAAGGTGTTTTATCAGTTCCTATTAAATATACCCAAAAACCAAATCCGGTTTTTAAATTAAATGGTAGTAGTACTCTTTATATTACTTTAAATAGTAAATATAATGATTCTGGGGTAACTAATCAAGATGGATGTGGTAACAATATTAAGGAAGATATTAAAACAGTAGGTAGTGTTGATACAACTAAAACTGGAGAATATACATTGACATATACGAATAAGGCTGGTAAGAGTTTAAAAAGAAAAGTGGTCGTTTATGATCCTAAAACTAATCCTGAAATTAAAGCTAATGGTAAAGTCATATATTTAACCTTTGATGATGGACCAGGTAGTTACACTCAAAAAGTATTAAATACACTAGCTAAATATAATGTTAAAGCTACTTTCTTTGTTACGCATCAATTCAGTAGTTATGTTAATTTAATTCAAAAAGAGTATGATGCCGGTCATGCAATTGGCGTACACACTTATACTCATAATTGGAATGTTTATAAAAGTGTTGATGCTTATGTTAATGATTTTAATAAAATGCAAAATGATGTTATTAAATATACCGGAAGTAAGACGATGATTTTTCGTTTTCCAGGAGGTTCTTCAAATACTATAAGTCGAAATTATGCTAAAGGTGTTGTCGCTGCCATTGCTTCTAAAATGACGAAAGATGGTTATGTTTATTTTGATTGGGATGTTGATTCTGGTGATGCTGCTGGAGCTAGTCGTAGTAAAATATATTCTAATGTCGTTAATGGTGTTAAAAAATGCAGTAAATGTGTTGTTTTAATGCATGATATTAAATCAAATACAGTTAATGAATTAGATAATATTTTAAATACTTTAGTTGGTCAAGGATATAAGTTTGGAACTTTATCAACGAGTAGTCCAACTGTTCATCAAAAAATTGTTAATTAAGTTAGAGTAATTCTAACTTTTTATTATATTTCCTTCTTGATAATATATAGTTGATATGTTAAAATTATAGAGTAAGTATAATGGAAAAAAGTGGTGTTTATGGATTTTTATGATGAGTTATTTGAACAAGAAAAGAATACTCCAGTTGTTCCAAGAAAAACTAGTAATGGTAATGGTAAGTTTATTATTATCATTGGAGTTATTGTTTTATTGGCGTTAGTAATCTGGTATATTATGGATTATAATACTCCTTTAAAGCGATATAAAAGAATGGAAAATAAGATGGTTGATATCGCTAAAGAATATGTTCTCAAAAACAATATTAATGTTGAACGGGAAATATTTTTAGATGCCTTTAAGGTTTCGTATAATTTAGAAAGTAATTGTAATGATATGTCTGGTGTTTTTTTTAATGGTACAGAATATACTCCTTATCTTTCTTGCACGGATTATAAAACTAATTTTTCCAGTACCACTAATTCCATCACCTTAGAAGGAAATGAAGTAACTATTCTCGCACAAGGAATACCATTTTATGATATGGGATATCAAAGTAATAATGAAGTTTTAGTATCTGGTGAAGTAGGTAGCGAGGAAGGCGTTTATGATATAAAGTATATTAATAAAACCAATAATGATTATATTATAAGAAAAGTTATTATTATTAATAATCTTGAACTATATAACCGATATCCTTCTATTATATTAAATGGCGATGCTTTAGCTTATGGTATAGCTGGAAAAAATTATGATGATCCAGGTGTGAAAGCTAACGATATCATTGATGGTGATATATCTTCCAAAGTTAATGTTAATAATAATATTGATATAAATACTCCCGGAGAATATCAAATAGTATATTCAATTACGAATTCTCGAGGATATACCAATACTATTTCTCGAATGGTTAAAGTAATTAATTCTGAAATTAATCTTAATACTTCGTATGTTATTAATCCAAGTACTAAAGTTAATACCAAAGTATCTATTGATATGAAAATCTTTGGTGATAATTATGCTTATACAATTTTACCAAATAATGAAAAAACCGAAGAAAATACTTTTAGTTATGAAGTAGAAGAAAATGGAAAATATAACTTTGCTGTTTATGACAAAGGATCAAGAAAATTAGATACGGAAGTTGTTGTCGATAATATTGATCGAACTTTACCACAAGCTATTTGTGAAGCTGTTATATACGATAAATATACCAATTTTATTGTTAATACAACTTCATCTAAAGCAATTAGTTCTTATGAGTATTTAGTTAATAATAAATCAGTTAAAAAGGATATTTCTTCAAGTTATATTTATAATTCAAATAATGTCAGTGATGCTAAAGTAATTATTAAAGATTCCATTGGTAACAAAAATACTATTAAATGCGAATTAGATTCTGAATTATCATATAAAACTGATTATTCTAAATCATTTGTTTATATTAAAGGTGATAATAATAACACTTTAATAAAAAAATATTCATTAGCGGATTACTTAAAAAGTAGTTTATATGCTTTTCTATCTGAAATAGATTTAGCTAAATATAGTCGTTCACAACAAGAAGAATTATTTAAAACTTATTTTGTAGTAGAAAAGGCTATTGTCTTCTCCAAAGGGGGATATAGTGTTATATCAAAACAGTCAATTCTTAAAAATAGTGATACGAGCTACTGTGATATTTATGAAGGATGTCAATTAGCAACGAGAAATAATAAAATTTATTTTCTTCCAATTGATTCTTTTGGTGGTAATACTTTCTTAACCAAACCAGCTATGCCAGCTGATCTTAAGGAAATAGTTGATAGTGCTTATGAAAAAACCAAAAAAGAAGTATTAATTATTAATAGTTTTAACGATGTATTAGCCAAATATCCATTTATTCCAATAACATCATTTGATTATTATGAGGATAACATTCTTAGTGATGTGGGAAATAATCTTGATTATCAAAAAATAATTGCTAAAAGATTTACGGATTATAAAATATATAATATTGCTAATTATTCTAGTAAATTCGCTGAAGCTTTGAAAATTGAACCTAAATTCTGGTGGCCAGTTGGCAGTAGTATAAAGGATTCTAGAGGATTGTATTCCCAAGCTCCAACGTCCATAGAAATACTTCATAATTATGGTGGTTCAACTGCTGATAATAAAGTATATGATGGCATGGGTATTAAAGGTGAATGTAATCAAACAAATGTTATTGCTACATCTAATGGTAAAGTAGAAGAGATATCTTACAATGATAATTATGGTAATTATATCGTGATAAGTTATAGTAAGGGAGTTAAGTTCTTATATGGTAGTTTAGCTAAAGAAACTATTACGGTTAGAACGGGTGATCGTGTTAATACTGGTCAATTAATTGCTAAAGTAGGTATGTTATCCAACAAATGTATGTTATATGTTAAAACATCACTAAATGGTATAGATGCTAATCCACTGGAATATATATCAGCAACTAAACCTCGTCCAGCGGTAGCTAATGGTGATCAAATTATTTATGTTCCTGATAAACTGGTTAAAAGATCCGTTTGCCTATCACTTCTAGAAAGTGGCTTTTCAGTACCAGCTACAGCAGGAATTATGGCCAATATCGAGAAAGAGTCTAATTTCATTTTAAATATTGATGGTGATAATTATACTAGTCTTGGACTAATGCAATGGCACAAAGATCGAAAAACGAATTTACTTAATTTCTGTGGAGATGAGGTATTTACTGTAAAATGTCAATTAGAATTTATGTTGGATGAGCTACAGAATGTTTCTAGATTTAGTGCAGCTTATAATGCTATTTTAAAAAGTAATGATGCATATAATATTGGTTCTGAATTTTGTTATAAATTTGAAGCACCAGCTGAACCAAACGTCAAATGTCCTAAACGAGGTGAACTTGCTAAAACATATGTTAATTATGTTAAGGCCAATTGTGGTGGTTATACAGGTTATTAAAGGTTAGATGTCTAACCTTTTTTAATTATTATATAGGTAAAGACACATTACACTATTGATATTTGACATAGGATAAATTGGATAGGAGGTTTTTATGTTTCAAGATAGATGTTATGATCGTGACATCGATATTAATAATAATTTTTATGCTGAAAATATGTCTAATGATGTTGACATGAATTACATGGGTAATTCAAATATGGATATGAATATGAATATGAATTATCAAACTGATCAATCTTGTAATCAACCTATTGTTGAACCTATGCAAGAGAGATGCGTTAATCGAACAATTATGCATGTTGTTCCTCATGTTTGTCCAATTCGTACGAAAATAATTAATCATCATGTATATCGCCATACAT
>CAMNBS010000032.1 GCA_946533175.1 uncultured Clostridia bacterium | reverse complement strand
ATAAATTAAAATAGATTATTAATTCATTGATTTTTATTTATGTATATGATATTATTATAAGAGAATAGAGGTGTTTATATGTATACTGAAGATGATGAAAAAAAAGGTTCAGTAAATGTTAATAATGGTCAAGATACCAATGATTCTATTTATTCAGATTTTTATAATAAAGATGATAATTATACCGAAGAAGTGGTTGAAAAACCAAAAAGTAAAAATACCATTAAAATAATTGCCATTCTTCTTTTGTTAATAATTGTTGGCGTTTTAGTGTTTTTTGTTTTAAAAAAGAATAATCAAGAGCCTACTCCTCAACAAAATTTTGAAGTAACTTTACTTTACTCTGATTGTAGTGTTAAAGTTGGTGAACAATGTACCATATTGTATGAAGTTTCTAATCAGGCTCAAGTTGATTTAACCTTTACAAGTAATGATCCTAATATAGCTACGGTTGACAATAACGGTGTTGTTACCGGTATTGGTGAAGGAAATACTTTTATAAAAGTAAATTATTCTATGAATGGAAAGAATCAAGGAAAAGATTTCTTTGTTACGGTTTCCAAGCAAACTGAGCAACAGCAAGAGCAACAAAAACCACCGGTAAATCAAACAATTTCACAAAATGCTCCATCACTTTCTCTTACATTATCTGATGCTAAAGAAAATGTTTGGACAAATAAAGATGTTACTATTAATGTTAGTGGTAAGAGCGATAATAATTCTTTATCTTTAAAATATGCTATTAATTGTGAAAGTAACTGTTCTTATCAAAATGTTTCAAATAATAAAATAGTGGTAAGTAATAATGGAACTTATACCGTAAAAGTTGTGGCAACCGACAATAAAAATAAAAAAGAAACTACGAAAAAGGTTACTGTTAAAATAGATAAGGAAAAGCCTACGTTAACTTTAAATCCAAATCAAATAAAAATTACATCTACTAAAAATGTTACAGTATGTGCAATTTGTGCAGATAAAGTTAGTGGTTGTAAAGAAGACAAAGTATGTAAAACATATCCTGCATCTAGTTCTAAACAAGTTTTAAAAGTGGTTGATAATGCTGGTAATAGTACAAGTAGTGTAGCTTTTGATGTTGTAATAAATAAAGTTAAACCAACCTGTAGTTTATCAATATCAAATGATGGAACAATTACAGCAACAGTTAAAGATGCTACAAAATATAGTTTTGATGCTAATTTAGCAAGTAATGTTACAACTAAGAAAATTACTAATACCTCGGATACAATAGTTAATTATTATGTTATGGATGCATCAGGAACTAAAGGCACTTGTTCAATCAATGTTAAAGTAACATCAACCTGTAGGTATAGAGCGGGTGGCGCATGTTATAAAGATATGGCAAAAATTAATTTAGACAAAGATAAATGTAATGGTTCAGTTATGACATGGTCTAACGGTGCTTGTTATATGTATGTTAATCAAGGAATGATATATACTTATTCTAAAAAATAGTTTGCCAAAGAATTTTAATACCAATAATAATTAAGGTTAGTCCACCAATTAAGTTGGAATATTTTCCAACTTTTTTATTGAATAAATTTCCTAAATAATATCCAATAAAACACATAATAAAGGTAATTATTCCAATAATAATAGATGATGATAAAAGATTTATTTTCAAAAAAGAAAAGGATATTCCAATTACTAAAGCATCAATACTGGTGGCAAAAGAAAGAAGAAGCATTTCTTTAAAATTTAGATTACTATCAATTTCATCATTTGTATCTTTAATCATTAGAATACCAATAGTAATTAATAGGATTGTGGAAATATATGGATTATAGTAAATTATTTTTTCACTAAAAATATTTCCTAAATAAAAACCAATAATGGGCATTAAAAATTGAAATAGTCCAAAATAAAAGCTAACTATTAATCCATTGGTTATATTTCTTTTGGAACTATTTAATCCTTTACAAATACTTATGGCAAAAGCATCACTACCAAGCGATATTCCCGTTAGAATTAGTTCTATTAATGTCATATATCATCCTCTTTTAATAATATTAAAAAAAATTTTTTTTATGATGATATTATTTTGGATAAATAAATAGCTTATTTCTTAATTTTGTGATAGAATATTTATAGCTGGTGGTGATGCTATGAAGAATAAAACTGTTGCTCTTGTTGGTAGACCTAATGTTGGTAAATCAACTTTATTTAATAAATTAGTTGGTAAAAAAATTTCAATTATTGATGATAATCCCGGGGTTACAAGAGATCGTATTTATAGTGAAGTAAGTTATGGTAAATATAAGTTTAGTTTAATTGATACTGGTGGTATTGATGTATCAAAGGATTTATTTAATAATGAAATAAAGATTCAAGTAGAAATTGCTATTGATGAAAGTGATGTTATTGTTTTTGTTGTTGACGGAATAGATGGTTTAAATGCTAATGATTACGAAGTCTGCGATATGTTAAGAAAAACTAAGAAAAAAGTTATTGTGGCGATTAACAAAACTGATAATAATTTGAGTATTAATCATAAATATGATTTTTATGAATTAGGATTTGATCATTATGTGGAAATTAGTGCTGAACATAATAAAGGAATTTATGAATTACTAGATTTAATTGTTGAGGATTTTCCACAATATGAAGAAGAACCAAAAGATGATCGTATTAAATTTTCTATTATTGGACGTCCTAATGTGGGAAAAAGTAGTTTAGTAAATGCTCTTGTTAATGAAGAAAGAGTAATTGTATCTCCTATTGCCGGAACAACGCGTGATTCAACTGATTCACTTTTAAAATATAAAGGTGAAAGTTATGTTGTTATTGATACTGCTGGAATAAGAAAACAAGGCAAAATATATGAAAATGTTGAAAAATATTCTCTTCTTCGTAGTTTAAGAGCGATTAATCGTAGTGATATTTGTATTTTAGTTATTGATTCTAAAGAAGGTATTATCGAACATGATAAGCATATTGTAGGAATGGCTCTTGATGCTGGAAAAGGATTACTTATTGTAGTAAATAAGTGGGATCTTCCTAATGAACTGAATAAAAATGATTATGAAAAATTAATTCGCAGTGAATTTCAATTTTTAAGTTATGTACCAATTGTTTTTGTTTCGGCTAAAGAAAAAAAGAATATTAATTCGATTATGGAAAAAGTTCAACTAATTAAAGATAATATTATTAAAGAAATTAAGACAAGTGTTTTAAATGATGTTATTCGAGATGCTTATTTATTGAAATTACCTCCATCATATAAGGGAAGAAGACTTAAAATATACTATGTAAATCAAGTAGGTATTAAACCTCCTAAATTTGTTTTTTTCGTTAATGATAAAGGATTAGTTCATTTTTCATATTATCGTTATTTAGAAAATAAAATACGTGAGTCTTTTGATTTTAGTGGAACACCAATTGAATTACAGTTTAAAAATAGAGGTGAAGAATAATGATTATTAAGAATAATTTTAATTCCAAAAATGTGGATTCATTAAAAGATTATAAAAGTATTGGAGAGGAAAAAGATATTTTATCAACTTATACAAATGAAAATAAATTTATAAAAAAGAATTTGGAAAACAAAGTTCTTCAAGATCTTACTTATCATGATCATGAGGATGATAACAATGATGATGAAGTAAGAGATAAATGGGATTTTTTTCGATAAACATTATATTCTTCTTACATATATTATTATGAGGAGGAATAGATGAATGATAGTTTTTTTAACCGAGTTGAGAAAAAAACAAAAGTAAATAAGCAAACGATTATGTCATTAGCAGAAAAATTACAAAAAGGTAATATGAAAGATAAAAATACTTTAATGGAAGTAATAGATGAGTTATCAACTTTAACGGGAAGAGATGTTTCAAATGAGAAAAAAGAGAAGATAGTGAACGCTATTGTTAATGATCATATTCCCAATAATATTGATCAAAAGTTTTAAGGAGTATAAATGAGAAAATGCGTTGTAGTAATTAATCCTAATAGTGGTAAAGGCTTAAATAAAAAGTTAGGAAGACAAATCGAAAAAGTATTGGAAGAAAACGGTTATGAAAGTAGTATTTATTTAACCGAGTATGCTGGTCATGCCGAAGAAATAGCGGAACATATTGAAACGGATTTACTCTTATCAGTTGGTGGAGATGGTACTTTTTATGAAGTAATGAATGGAAATTTTCGTCGTTCTAAAAAGCTTTTATTAAGCCATATTCCGGTTGGAACAACGAATGATATTGGTCATATGTATGGTCTTGATGGAGATATTATTAAAAATATTAAAAGTATTTTAAATGGTGTTATTCGTGATGTTGATATATGTGAAATAAACGGTAGATGTTTTGTTTATGTTGCTAGTTTTGGTAAGTTTATGGAAATACCTTATGAAACTCCCCAAAAATTAAAAAAGCGCGTAGGGCACTTAGCTTATCTCTTAAATGGCGCAAAGCAACTTTTTAAAAGAATTCCAAAATATGATGTAACTTATGAAATAGATGGAGTAAAGCATCAGGGAAAATATACTTTTATTATTATTTCTAATGCTAATCGAATTGCCGGCATTAATAATTTTTATCGAGACATGAAATTGGATGATAAAAAATTTGAAGTAATGTTTTGTAGTATCAGTAATTTAGCGAGACTGGCACAAGCTTTTTATGTTTTGAAAACCAGTGATATATCATATGTTAATGGTGTTGAATGTTACAAAACGAATAATATTAAAATTACTTTTAATAATGGTATTAAACCATGGTGCTTAGATGGTGAAAAATTTGAAGGTAATACTACCCATTATGAAATAAATACTCATAAAACAATTCAAATGCTCATACCTAAAAAAAATATTGATAAGTTATTTTTAAAATAATGATAGAAAAAGATAAGGAATAAATAGGTGATAAGAATGAATGATAGTTTATTAGAAAAATATGGTGAAAATTTTACTGCTAAGGAATATATTACTAATCCAGCCATTGGTCGTGATGAAGAAATAAAACAATTAATTTTGATTTTATTGACTCCTGAAAAATCAGGTATTTTAGTTGGTAAACCTGGTATTGGTAAAACAGCGATTGTGGAAGGACTTGGTTATCGTATTAAAAGAGGAGAAGTTCCTAATGCCTTAAAAGGATATAGTATATGGAAACTTAATACAGCTTCTTTAATTGGGGTAATGCCAGGAACGAATGAACCTAAAATAACTCTATTGTTAAATGAAATAAAAGAAAGAGAAAAATTAATTCTTTTCATTGATGAAATTCATACCTTAATTGGAACAGGAACTGATTCCATGGATTTCGCTCAAGTATTTAAACCTGGTTTGGATCGTGGTAATATTAAAATTATTGGTGCAACAACAACAGAAGAATATGATCAATATATATTACGTGATAAAGCTTTTGTAAGACGTTTTCAAAAAGTTGAAGTACTGGAACCAACAAGAGAACATACAATTAATATTTTAATGGGAACCCTTCCTAAATTAGAGCATAAGTCAGGTGCGAAAATGAAATATACACCGTTTATTCAAGAAAAGATTATGGCTTTTATTGTTGATATAACTAGTGAATATAAAAGAGTATATGAGTTTTCTGCTAGATATCCCGATATTGCTTTAACTATTTTACAACAAGCATTTTCATATGCGGTTTTTGATAATAAAAAAGAAGTTAGTATTCGAGATGTGAAAAAAGCTATAAGTAATACTAAATTAGTATATCCTGATGTCATCAAGAAGGAACTTGTTCGCTTTAATGAGGAATTTAGTGATATTTATCGTATGGAAACAGTTCAAAAATTAAAAGGAGAAGTTGAAGTTATATAATGAATGTTTTCAAGAAAGTTATTTTTATTATTCGAATGGTATTCTTTATATTACAATTTTATGGTATTTATTTATCTTTAAATGTTATTTTACAGGTAAAAATAGTTGGATATGTTTTTCTTTGTTTATATTTAATTTATTCAATTAAAATTATTCTTGAATGGCTATCTAAAAATGATATATATAAAGAAGATTTGATCTATAATTTTATGCAAGTTGGAATGCATTTTTATATGTTTATTTTGATCTATCGAATATGGCGGGAGTATATGGTTGTCATGACAAGCACAATGAAATATTTTCAAATTAATTACACAATTATGAGTATTTTATTGATATTTATTTTAATATATAGTTTTTTAGAATTAGATAAGCGAAAATAGGAAATGTGAAATCATTTCTTTTTTTTAATAATTTATTTAAATAATTTTTTTCTATGATATAATACTATTATAGGTGGATATGTATATGAGTAATAATGTACACATTTTTGAAAAAAAGAAAAATAGTCGTCTTTTAAATATAATATTAGTTAGTTTAGTTATTGTTGTTATTGCTTTATTAGTTTATTTGCTTTTACCTAAAAATAAGGAAAAAATAATTTCTTTTCAAATTGAGAATAAAGAATTATATGTAAAGATAGGCGAGCAAGAGAAATTAAAGGCTAAGTTAGTAGTCAATGAAGAAATAATAAATAATGCTATAATCAAGTGGGATAGTAGTAATATATCTATTGGATCAATTAGTACTGATGGAACAGTATTAGGAAATCAATTAGGAAGTTTTATTGTTATGGCTACTTATGTTGATGAAAATGGAAAAGAGTATAAAGATACTGCTAATATTATTGTTTATCAAGGAACTTTAAATAAACCAGTTGAGAAAATAGAAGTAAAAGATGATAATATTGAGCTAAAAATTGGGGATAAACTTGAAGTAAAAGATATTTTTAGTATTATTCCCGAAGATGGATATATTACTAAATATGAAATTAATAATGATAATTCAAGTGTTGTTAGTTTAAGTAATGAAATCGTCACCGCTGAAAGTGAAGGAACTTCTAAAATAACGATTATTGTTAATAATAGTATATTAGGAAGTGTTAATATTAATGTTATTAAAGAAGAAGTTATTCCTCCCAAGATTAAAGTTGAAAGTGTTAGTTTTAAAGATAAATCACCATTAACAATTAAAACAGGGGATAGTAAAAAATTAGAAATTGTTATTAATCCAGCTGATGCTAATATTGAACAACAATTGTGGAAAAGTAGTAATGAAAAAGTTGTTACGGTGGATAATTTAGGAAATATTAAAGGTATAAGTGCTGGAGAAGCTACTATAACTGTATCCGTTGATGGTGTTACTGCTGAAATAAAGGTTGAGGTAGAAAATCGTGGTACACTAGCTAGTACTATGTTGAAAGATAAAATAAAAAAATCCAATTGTTCTTCAACTTATACTGATAGTGATGGAACTATTTATTTCTCTGGAGATAATGGCTGTGTTAATTATAATTATTTATGGTATTCCGGCCAATTATGGCGTATATTAGCTCTTTATAAGGATGGGTCGATAAAACTTATTACAGATGATAATGTTGTTTCTCTTGGTTGGGGAAAAAATATAGAATATAAGGGATCATGGGCTTATCAATGGTTAAATGAAGATTTTTATGATACTTTAGAAAATAAAGAAAAACTTGTTATTAATAATTCAGTTTGGAATTATGGAAATAATAAGTCTGTAAATGCTCCCGTTGGCTTATTAAGTACAACGGAGTATAATTTAAATTGTCGTAATACCGTTCATAAAAAGTGTTATTTACATATCGGACTTTATTGGTGGCTAATTAATGCGCGTACTTCAACGGATATTTGGAGTATAAATTATGAAAGTGGTTCAATGGATGGTAGTGGTCGAAATCCTGCTACAAATGCTCGGGGAATAAGACCAGTTATTTATTTAAAAAATAATATCTCTTTTTTAGGATCAGGTACTAAAAATGATCCATTTACCATAACGAGTGCAAAATCAGCTCCTAAAAAGAATGATTTACTGAATACCAGAAGTAGTGGTGAATATGTAAAGTTTAATAATGATTTATATCGTATTGTTAGTATTGAAGATAATAAAACTAAATTAATAAGAGTAAACTTTCTTGTAGGGAATAATGGCTCTAAATTAGAACAATCATTATCTAGTAGCATATATTTTGGAAAAAGTACAAATAGTATGAAATCAGAATATGGTTATTATTGGGATTATTATTTAAATAATATTTGGTATAATAATATCCCTACTAATTATAAAAATATGATGGATGATGGAACATATTATTTAGGTTTTTATCCTTATAATAGTAATTACAAGGGAACAATCTGTAGTGATAATAGTAGTTTATTAGATACCATAACAACTAAGAATTGTCATAAATATACAAAGGAAAGTGGTAAAACCTTTACTGGAAAAGTAGGTATAATTAGAGCGAGTGAATTGTTTGCTACAACTCCTTCTTATAGCCGTGAGGAATCCTGGACGTTAACCCCATTTAGTGATCAAAAAGAAAATGATGGTAAGACATATATGCGTCATCTTTTGAATACTGGTAATTTGTATAAACATACTAGCTATTCAGCTTTTCATTCAGTAAGACCAACCATTCATATAAAAGCAACGGTAAAAATAACAAGTGGACTTGGTACAAGTAGTAGTCCATTTGAAATAAGTTTATAAGCAAGAGTTGATCTTGCTTTTTCTATTGTTGTCGATTATAAAAAAATATGATAACATATAAGTGTTTGTAGGAGATATGATATGAACGAAGAAAATAAGATTATTTTAATTACTGGAGCTAGTAGTGATCTTGGAAAAGCTTTAGCACAGTTTTATTCACCAAATAATAAACTTATTTTAACCTATTATCAAAATAGAGAAAAATTAAAAAATGTTGATGGAGACAAAGTTTATTTAGATTTATCAAGCGAAGAAAGTATTCAAAATTTGTTTAATTATGTCAAAGAAAAATATGGACATGTTGATCTTTTAATAAATAATGCTGCTATATCTTTAGATAATTATTATATGGATAAGACTAAAGAAGAATTTATGAAGGTTTTAGAAGTTAATTTAGTTGGAACTTTTCTGATGATAAAATATTTTGAAGAGATAATGAAGGATGGTTATATTGTTAATATTTCAAGTACTGATGGGATTGATACAGGAAATGTTTATAGTGTTGATTATAATGCTTCTAAAGCTGGAATTAATCTTATAACTAAAAACCTTTCTTTAGTAAGTAATAACAAAATAATTAGTATTTGTCCTAATTGGATTAATACTTCTACGACTAAAATGATGGATAAGAATTATTTAGAAAAAGAAATGAAGCGTATTGGTCAAAAAGCATTAATAAGTGTTAAAAAAGTTGTTGAAGTAATTAATGATAGTCTTAAAAATAAAATAGAAAATGGAAGTATAATTAGAATTGATGGTGATAATGATGTTCGAAGAATTAGTTAAAAAAGTTGATCAAAAAATATTGGATGAGAACTTGTTTCAAAAAATAGATCAATTAGAATCTTTTTATAGTAATAAAGTTCTTAAAGCTTTTAAAGAAAATAGAGTTAGTGAAACAGATTTTCATGGAACAACAGGGTATGGTTATAATGATACTGGGCGTGATAAGATAGATAATGTTTTTGCGAATGTTTTAGATAGTGAAAAAGCTTTAGTACGTAGTCAATTTATATCTGGTACGCATGCTCTCACCGTTACTTTCTTTGGATTATTGCGTCCTAATGATACATTATTATCTATTTCTGGACTTCCATACGATACTTTAGATGAAGTAATTGGTATTAAAGATAACCCTAGTTCTTTGAAGTCTTTTGGAATACATTTTGATTATATTGATTTAGTTAATAATGATTTTGATTATGCCAAAATAGAAGATTATTTAAAAAGAAGAAAAGTTAAAGTTATTGAAATTCAACGTAGTAGAGGGTATTCTAATCGTTTAGCGATTAATCTAGATAAAATAAAAAAGGTTGTTGCCTTTATTAAAAATATTCAAAAAGATATTATTATTATGGTTGATAACTGTTATTGTGAAATGACGGATTATTTAAATCCAACATCCAAAGAAATAGGATGTGATATAATGGTAGGATCTTTAATTAAAAACTTAGGTGGTGGAGTAGCTTCCAATGGAGCTTATGTTGCAGGGAAAAGTAATTTAGTCGATTTAGTTGCCGAACGTCTTACTGTACCTGGACAAGGAGCTGAAGTAGGTCCAAGTCAAAATATGAACAAAGAATTTTTAAAAGGACTTTATATGGCTCCTAGTGTTATTGCAAGTAGTTTAAAAACCAATATATTTGCCAGTTTAATACTAGAAGAATTAGGTTATTTTACTAATCCTAAATATAATGAAGAACAAGTCGATATTGTTTTAGCGATAACCTTTAATAATCCTGATAAACTTATTCGATATGTTGAAGGAATTCAAGCAATGAGTGCTATTGATAATTATGTAAAACCTGTTCCATCTGATATGCCAGGATATTCGGATAAAATTATTATGGCTAGTGGTAGTTTTACTCAAGGAAGTAGTATTGAAATAAGCTGTGATGGTCCAATTCGTTCTCCTTATATTGCTTATCAACAAGGATCTTTAACTTATCAATATGGAAGACTGGCTGTTTTATGCGCTATTAAGAGGTTACTTGATGAAGAATGATAAATTAGATATTATTTACGAAGATAAAAGTATTCTTGTTGTTAATAAAAAAGCTCATTTATTAACTGTTAGTACCAATAATGAAAAAGAAAAAACATTATTTCATCAAGTTTTAATGTATGAAAAAAGAAAAAATAAAAATAATAAAATCTTTATTGTTCATCGACTTGATAAAGATACAAGTGGTTTAGTGATATTTGCCAAAAATGAAAAAATAAAATATAAATTACAAAATAATTGGGATAAAGAAACTAAACGTGGTTATGTAGCAGTTGTTCATGGTATTACGAAAGATAAAGAAGTAATAAAGTCTTATCTAATGGAAACTAAAACATTACTTGTTTATAGTACCAATGATTCTAAAAATGGTAAATTAGCTATTACGGAATACGAACAACTAAAACATAATAACAAGTTTAGTTTGTTAAAAATAAAAATTAAAACAGGTCGAAAAAATCAAATTCGTGTTCATCTTAATGATATTGGAAATAGTATTGTTGGTGATAAAAAATATAGTGAAAAAAAATTTGATCCATTAAGAAGATTATGTTTACATGCCAATTATTTAGAAATAATTCATCCGGTAACTAATAAAAAAGTAATATTTGAAACTGCTATTCCTAAAGAATTTTTAGAAATTGTTAAATGAAATAATTTACATTTATTCACACTAATGATGATGTAAACAAAAATGCTTGATAATAAAAATTAAACATGATATTATAAGTATGTAAGTAAGGGAACTTACATATATTAAAAAGGGAAATACTTAACTTTTGCGTGTTGAGTACTTACCCTATAAAGAGTGTTAGTACTTAATCGTATGATTGAGTACTTTTTTTTCATAATTAATACCAATAATGATATTATTAACAAAATGATGATTAATATTTGAAAAGAGATTAATAAATCTTTTTTCTTCATAATTATCAAGCCTCCTTCCTATGAGAAAGATGGCAAGTACTCAATAGTTAGTATTTCCTGTATCTAATATTAGCAAAAGTGGAAATATGATTCAACATCTTATAGTAAAAATACAAAAAATATTTATCTTTTGTTTAAATACTTATATTTACATTTTTTTACATTAAAAGCACTATAAATATAATAATTATTATTGACATCCATATATATTATATATACAATCGTGCTGTAAGGAAAAGAGGAGTTAGAAATGGAACAAGAAAAGGAACAAAATTTATTAATTATTATAATGAGTGTCATTCTTGTATTATTAATAGCAGTAGTCATTTATTTAATATTCTTTAATAAGAAAGA
>CAMNBS010000031.1 GCA_946533175.1 uncultured Clostridia bacterium | reverse complement strand
GTGAGTTTAAGGAGTTGTTTCCTAACAACCACGTTTGTTACTTTGTAAGTTATTACGATTATTATCAACCAGAAGCTTATGTTCCAAGTAGTGATACTTATATTGAAAAGGATGCTAGTATTAATGATGAAATTGATGAATTAAGACATTACGCAACTAGTATGCTTTTATCTCATTCGGATGTTATTGTTGTGGCTTCTGTTTCCTGTATCTATGGTATTGGAGATGTTTCTGATTATCGTGATCATATGCTTACTTTAAGTATTGGTGATAATATTGAAAGAAATACTGTTTTACAAAAACTTGTGGATATGTTATATGAACGAAATGATTTGGATTTTAAAAGAGGTACTTTTCGCGTTAAAGGGGATACTGTTGAAATTATTCCTACCAATGAACATACTAAAGGAATTAGAATTGAGTTTTTTGGTGATGAAATAGATAAAATTAGTGAAATAGATACATTAACTGGTGTTATTTTAAATAATAAAAAATCTGTTAGTATTTTCCCTGCAAGTCACTTTGTAACTAGTGAAAATAAATTAGAAAAGGCCATTATAAATATTAAAGAGGAATTGAAAGAAAGGATAGACTATTTTAAAAAAGAAAACAAACCTCTTGAAGCCGAAAGAATTGAACAGAGAACAAATTATGATTTAGAAATGCTTCAAGAAACAGGTTTTTGCCGAGGAGTAGAAAATTATTCAAGACATTTATCTGGAAAAAAAGAAGGGGAAGCTCCAACTTGTTTAATTGACTTTTTTCCTAAAGATTTTTTACTGGTTATTGATGAAAGCCATGTAACTGTTCCACAAGTAAGAGGTATGTATAATGGGGATAGAATGAGGAAAATGAATCTTGTTGATTTTGGTTTTCGTCTTCCTAGTGCACTGGATAATCGTCCATTAAAGTTTAATGAGTTTGAATCTAAATTAAATCAAGTCATATATGTTAGTGCAACTCCTGGTGATTATGAAATGGAACTTGTTCATCATCAGGTTATTGAACAAATAATAAGACCAACAGGATTATTAGATCCAACCATAGAAGTTCGACCAAGTATGGGACAAATTGATGATTTAGTTGGGGAAATAAAGGATAGAATTACTAAAAATGAAAGAGTTTTAATTACAACCCTTACAATACATATGGCAGAAGAATTAACCAATTATTTAAAAGAGTTAGATATTAAAGTAGCTTATTTACATACTGAGATTAAAACGTTAGAGCGACTTAGAATTATTCGCGATTTAAGACTTGGAACTTATGATGTGGTAGTTGGTATTAACTTATTAAGAGAAGGTATTGATATTCCCGAAGTAAGTTTAATCGCTATTTTAGATGCTGATAAAGAAGGATTTTTACGAAGTGAACGTAGCTTGATCCAAACAATCGGACGATGTGCAAGGAATAGTAATGGTCATGTTATAATGTATGCTGATAAAATAACTGATAGTATGCAAGTTGCGATTGATGAAACATCAAGAAGAAGAGCTATTCAAGAAAAATATAATGAAGAACATCATATTGTTCCTAAAACGATTATTAAAGAAATACGTGAACTTATTAGTAATATTGATGAATCGAAAAGTGAAAAGAAAAAGATTTCTAAAAAGGAAAGAATGGATAATATTAATAAAATTGAGGAAGAAATGCGTAAAGCAGCATCTGAACTTGATTTTGAAAGAGCGATGGAACTTCGTGATATTTGGCTAGAAATGAAGAGTGAATAATTATATTCTTACCTTATTTAGAGTTATTTGGACTTTACATATGCCAAAAATCTGATATAAAATAATCCTAAGACAAGATTTCTTAGGATTATCTTTTAATTAGAAATGAGATGATAAAATGAAAAAAATGTTTAATAAAATATATGTTGAAATAACTAATCATTGTAATCTTTCTTGTTCTTTTTGTTCTTCTAATATTCTTCCAAAAAGAGAAATGACAGTTGACGAATTTAAAATTATTATTGACAAAATTATACATTATACTGATACAATTTATTTACATGTTAAGGGAGAACCTCTTTTACATAGTAGATTAGATGAAATATTGACTATTTGTGATAATTACAAAATAAAAGTTAATATTACTACCAATGGAACATTACTTTCAAAAAAGAAAGATATTTTACTTAAACATGATATTCATCAGATAAATGTATCTTTACATTGTGAAAATAATTTTTCAAATTATTTTGAAAATGTTTTTAAAACCTGTGATGAATTAAGAATAAAAACAACAATAATTTATCGTATTTGGACTTTAAAAAAATTGCATTTGGATAAAATATCCACAACTATTGTGCATAAAATAATAAGTCATTATAATTTATCCTCAGAAATTGTTGACAAAATAATGGATGAAAAAAATATTAAAATAGCTAATAATATTTATATTGATAAAGAAAATGAATTTGTTTGGCCAGAAGTAAATAATTTTAAAGAAGATTATGGAACTTGTTTAGGATGTCGTAGTCATATTGCTGTTTTATCAAATGGTAATGTGGTTCCTTGTTGTTTGGATAGTAATAGCATAATAACATTAGGTAATCTTTATCAACAAGAGTTAATGGATATTGTTAATTCAAAGTTGTTTAAAGAAATTAGAGAAGGATTTCAAAATCATCAAATAAAATATGATTTATGTAAAAGTTGTACTTATCGAAAGCGTTTTCACTAAAATTATTAAATTTACTTTCCTAATAAAATATGTTATTCTTGTATAGTAGGTGAAAAATGGAAGAAATAGAAGTATTAGATTTAGATGAAGAAAAACCATCGTTAAAGAAAAAAACTACATCAAAGAAAAAATCTGAATCAAAGAAAAATGAAAATAAACCAGAAATACAAAAAGAAAAGAATGAATCAAAGAATAAAGAAAAGAAAAAACTAACCAAAAAAGAAAAAATATTTATCTTTTGTAATATAGCTATTATTTTAGGAATCATTGGTTTTTATGCTTATCGAACAATTTATTATTATAAACAAACTCATGATATAAAGGATAATATTACTTTAAAAGAAAAACTTACTTCCGTTGATAATATTGTTTATCAAAAAGATGGATTATATGAAAAAGATGGTATTTATTATTATAAAGGCGAAGAAGTAAATAATTATTTGTTTTATGCTGGTCGAATGTTTCGGATAATTGGTATAGATAATGGTATTAAAGTTATTGAAGATGATATATTAACAAATTTAGTTAGTGGAATTAATAATCCTTATGAAGAGTCAACTCTTCATAAATGGTTAGATAAATATTTAAACACTTTTAAAGATTATGAATTGTTTTTAAAAGAAAATTCTTTTTGTAATGAAAGCATTAATATTGATAATTACGATTGTAAAACTAAAAATAATTATTATGTAGGTCTTCTTGATATTAAAGAATATTTAAATGCTGGTGGTAAAAATAGTTATTTAAATAATAATAGTTATTATTGGACGATTAATTATAACGATAATAATCAATTCTTTTATGTAAATGATGAAGGTAATATTAATAATATAAATAATAAAGAAGAAAATTATTATAGTTATGGAATAAGACCGGTTATAACTTTAAATGAAAATGTTTCATATATAGGTGGTTCTGGAATAATAAATGATCCATTTATGATTGAAGAAAATGATAATGCTTTATTAAAAGATAATAGTATTGGTTCTTATGTCAAATATCAAGATTATACTTTTCGAATAATTGATATTGATGATAAAGGTATTTCTTTAATTATGGATGGTGTATTGGATAAAGAACTTGCTTATAATGATGTTTTAAAATATTTAAATAATGACTTTATTAAAGAATTAAATAAAGATGATTTAGTAAAAAGAGATTATATCATTAATGAATATAATTATAATAATAAATATGACTACGAAAAAGCTATATCAAATAATAATAATTATATAACTATTCCTAATGTTGGTGATTTATATTTGAATGATTATCAAAATTATTGGTTAAATACTATTAGTGATAATAAATTAGGTTTATATTATACTGTTGATGATAATATGATGTTTTTTGGTGATTTAAAAAGTAATAAACATAAGATAAGACCAATTATTAAATTAAAGAATGATATGATTGTTACGGATGGAAATGGAACAAAAGATAATCCATTAATTGTAGGTGATAGTAATGTGGAAGAAAATTAAAAATTGGCATTGGTTAGTTAAATTCTTTCTTTTTATTGATTTTATCATTATTTTGTGTTTTGTAATAGTATATGGTCCATATGATAAAGCAAGAGTATTTTGGATAACAACAGCGATGGAAACTGGATCTCATAAATATTTTGCTAATATATTTTATTCAGTTAATACTATTAAAGAAGTTATGAATAATAATTATTTAATTGAGATTAATGAAGATACTGATGCTAATAGTATATCAGTTGGCCAAGAAGAAAAAATAACTAGTTATACTTCGGTTTATGAAAAACAAATTCTTGAGCATGAAGAGGGTGCTTTATATAAACTAATTCAATTTAAATATAAAGAATTTGATTGTCATATGATTGCTATTTATGATCCTAAAAGATTAGAAATTGGTTATAATAAAAAAATTAATCAGGGAAGAATACTATCCGATATTATTAAAGATCATAATGCTATTTTAGGAATAAATGGTGGTGGATATTTATGGAGTAATGGATATCCAAGTGGATTAGTTGTTCATGATGGAAAAATAATTTATGCTTCAGGAAAAGGAAAATATACAACAGCGGCAATTAATTATGATGGAGTATTAATTGTTGGTAATCTTTCCACTGCTGATGTTAAAACTAAAAATATTAAAGAAGCTGTTAGTTTTAAACCAGTTTTAATTGTTAATGGTAAAGCAGCGTCATTCAAGGGAACTGGTGGTAGTGGATTAAATCCACGAACTGTTATTGCCCAACGAAAAGATGGAATAATTCTTTTATTAGTGGTTAATGGTTATGGTAGTAGATTATCTTGGAAAGGAAGAGGTGGCGTATACGTTACGGATTTAATTACTATTTTACAAAGATATAATGCTTATAATGCTATAAATATGGATGGAGGTAGTTCAACTACGATGGTTATTGGTAATAAATTAATTAATGATCCATGTGAACCACAAAAAAATGGTCAAGATTTTATTAGATCAGCTTGGTTATTGAAGTAGAAAAATATTGATTAATTTATGTTTTTATGATAATATAGTCATGTATTTAACGAAGAAATCAACAAAAAATTATTAAATACTTTTAAAGAGAATTAGTGGTTGGTGCAAACTAATAGGTTTAATAAGATAATTACATTGATGGAGTTAAAACGTTAATCGCGTTAAGATAATGAGAGTATAGATTTCTATAAAATAGGATGGTACCACGCAAGTTCGTTCCTATGTTATGGGAATCTTTTTATATAGAAAAGGAGAAAAATATGAATTTAAATGAGTTTATTGATCATACCAATTTATCTAAAATAGCAACTAGTGATGATATTATAAAATTGTGTGATGAAGCGAAAAAATATCATTTTCCAACAGTATGTGTTAGTCCATATTATGTTAAAGCAGCTAAAGAATATTTAAAGGATAGTACAACTGAGGTATGCACTGTTATTGGTTTTCCAAATGGCTATGCCACTAAAGAAACTAAGCAATATGAAGCTATTGATGCTATTCATAATGGGGCCCAAGAAATAGATATGGTTATTAATCTAAGTGCTTTAAAAAATAAAGATTATAATTATATTAAAGATGAGATAGAATTAATTAGGGATTCTATTGATGGTAAAGTATTGAAAGTAATTATTGAAACTTGTTTATTAACTGATGAAGAAATAATTAAGATGACTGAAATATGTAATGAAACATTTGTTAACTTTATTAAAACAAGTACTGGTTTTGATAAAGAAGGAGCTAATAGTCATGTTGTGGAATTAATTAATAAACATAAAAATGAGGTATTAGAAATCAAAGCAAGTGGTGGAATAAAAACAGAAGAAGAAGCTATTAATATGATTAAAGCTGGGGCAACAAGGATTGGCACGAGTCATGGTGTTAATATTGTTTTAGGTAAAAAATGTCAATGTGGTGATAATTGTCACTGCGAAGAAAAGGAGAAATAATATGACTTTATTTGAAGAACTTAAATGGCGAGGATTAATTAAAGATACTGCTGGAGATGATATTGAGAAAATTATCAATAGTTGTAATGCAACATTTTATTGGGGAACCGATCCAACAGCAGATAGTTTACATATTGGCCATTATTCTAGTTTGATAACCGTTAAAAGACTTGCTAAAGCAGGTCATCATCCTATTCTTTTAGTAGGTGGTGCGACTGGATTAATAGGTGATCCTAGACCAACGGCTGAACGAGAAATAATTAGCTATGAAACCGTTCAAAAAAACTTTGAAGGGATTAAAAAACAAGTTAATGATTTATTTAATGGTAATGTTGATGTTGTTAATAACTATGATTGGATTAAAGATATGAATATCTTAGAGTTTTTACGCGAAGTTGGTAAATACATTAACGTTAATTATATGTTAGATAAAGATATTATTAAAAGAAGACTTGAAACTGGTATTACTTTCGCCGAATTTGCTTATACTCTTTTACAAGGATATGATTTCCTACATTTATATGAAACAAGAAACTGTATTATGCAAGTTGAAGGAAGTGATCAATGGGGAAATATTACTACGGGAATTGATTTAATTAATAAAAAAATAGGGAAAACGGCTTATGCCTTTACTATGCCATTAATCTTAGATAGTCGTGGGGAAAAGTTTGGTAAAAGTGCTGGAAATGCTCTTTGGTTAGATAAGAATAAAACTTCTTCTTATGAATTTTATCAATATTTGATTAATGCTGATGATACTAAAATAGAAGAATATTTGAAGGTATTTACTTTTTTAACACCTGATGAAATAAATAAAATTATGGAAGAACATAAAAAAACTCCCGAACTTCGCTTAGCTCAAAAAACACTTGCTCGTGAGTTTATTACGGATTTACATGGTAAGGAAGAATTTGAAAAAGCTCTAAGAATAAGTGAAGCCTTATTTAGTGGTAATATTGCTACTTTATCTAAGGAAGAATTAAAAGATGCTTTTAATAATGTTCCTAGTTGTGAGTTAAAGGAAGATAAAAATATTGTTGATTTGCTTGTTGAAACTGGAATATGTAGTAGTAAAAGAGAAGCAAGAGAATTTGTTTCTAATAATTCTATTAGCGTGAATGGTATGAAGATTAATGATTTATCTTTTATTATTCGAAAAGACAACGCTATTGTGGATAATTTTACGATTATTCGTAAGGGTAAAAAAAAGTATTATGTAATTAAGCATTGTTAATAATTAATATGTAAAACTATTCGAAAAGAGTAGTTTTTTAGAATAAAATATTGTATACTTAAAAGGTATGAAGGTGTGTTATGGATAAGAAGAAATTAAAAATAATAAAAAGAGTTATTGTAGTGTTAATTAGTATTATTGTTATTGAACTATTAATTATGGGGATTATTAAAATAATACGTGAGCGAAAATTAGAACATGTGGATAGTTTATTTGATGTCGTAGCAGTTAATGATGGATATGTAGCGGTTGGAGTTAGTGATTTTAGTAATAGTGATTTTGTTGATAAAAAAATATATGAACATCTTAATAGTACAACTCATAAAAAAGAAAGAATAATCGCTAATCAAGCGAAAATAGTAAAGTATAATAAAAATAAAGAAATACTTTGGGAAAAAACATTTGATGGTGAATATGATTCTAGTTATTATGGAATATTAGAAGTTCAAGATGGATATATTGCTGTGGGAAGCTATATTAGTAAAAAAAGTCAAATTGATGATGATGTCCGTGATGCTTTAATTGTTAAGTATGATAAAGATGGAAAAATACTTTGGCATAAATCATATTCGGTTTTGAGTGATACCGAGTTTTATAAAGCTATTGCTGATGATGATAATAATATTATTGTTATAGGACAAAGTATTTATCAAAATATGGAATTAGGAACACATTATACTGGAGGCGGTATAATAGTTCGTTATAATAGTGATGGAGAAGAGTTAGCGCATAATAATTATGGTCGTAATAAGTCTGGTAAATTTACTGATATTATTAAAGTAAAAGATGGATATATTGTTTGTGGTAAAGATGCTACGAATTATGGTATTGTTGTTAAATTCCCTAAAGATTTTAATCGTGATGAAAATGATCATAACGAAATAAGTAAGAAAGTAATGTGGCAAAGAACTTATTCCAATACCGACAATGAAGGTTTTTTAGGAATGACTCAAGTAGATGATAAAATTTATGCAATTGGCTCCATCAATGTTAGTGATGAAAAGGATGAGGAAGGAAAAACAAAATTTAAATATGCAGCTGGAATTGTTGAATATAATATTAATGGTAAGTATTTAGGAAAGGCTGTTTTAGATGAACAAGTTCATCATCGTTTTATATCAGCTGTAAGTGATGAAAAGAATCTATATTTAACTGGTCTTTATGATGTTGATAAAACCGATGCTGATCAAAAGAGTTTTAATGTTGTATATCATTTGTCTAATGAAATTGATGTAAAAAATAAATTCTCAGATATTCATGTATTTAATAATGATAATAATTATATTATTAATAAAATATATACTTTAAATGATGATAGTGAATCTAAAATATGTATAGGAACAAATAATTCCCATTGTAGTTTGCTTGGTTGTAAATATCAATCTTTTATTGAAAATTGTGATAATACTTTTACAAAATAAAAAAACTTCAAAAATTGAAGTTTTTTTATTTCATTTTCTTATTAATTTCTTTTGTATTTTTCCAAATACTAACCATCATCATACTTGCTTCATAGATAACTCTTATAGATAAGTTTCCTAAAACTAATACTAGTAAGAAACTAACAAAGCTAACACTAATCAAACTAAATGATCCTAGGGTAATAAATAAAGCAAAGAAAATGTAGGTTACTTTAAGAATAGGTTCGATAAGCATTTCATTAAAGTTTAAAAAGCTTCTTAACCAATTAACAAATTTGTTTGGATATTGCTTTTCAGGCTTTACAAACATGAAATATGCTAGTATTGCACCAATTATTGCTAGAATAAGAGAAACGATTGACCATACTCCAGCAGATTCAGATGCAAGTAGTGAAGAACCTAGGCTATTACTTCCATAACCATAAGTATTGTACATATTAAGACTCCTTTCACTTATATAATATCACATTTTTTTTATAAATAAAACAAAAAAAGAAAAAACTGTCGAAAAAATCAACAGTTTTCTTTTATCTGTTATAGAACTCAACAATTAAAGCTTCATTAATATCAGCATTTAATTCATTACGTTCTGGTAAACGAACATATTTAGCTGTATTATTGTTTTTATCAAAATCAATATATTCAACTCTTGTCGTAACATTACTTAATGCTTCTTTAACAGATTTTAATTCTTTAGTGTTATCTTTTAGGGAAATAACTGATCCAACTTTAACTCTGTATGATGGAATATCAACTTTTTTACCATCAACAGCAATATGTCCATGGTTAACAAGTTGTCTTGCTCCACGACGTGTATTGGCAAATCCCATACGATATACTAAATTATCAAGACGACTTTCTAATAATCTTAAAAAGTTTTCACCATGAATACCTTGCATTTTAGAAGCTTCAACAAATGTTTTATGAAATTGTCTTTCATTTAATCCGTACATAAACTTAACTTTTTGTTTTTCAGTTAACTGTGTACCATAGTCAGATGATTTACTTTTTCTAGCTGCACCATGTTGTCCAGGGCGATAAGGACGTCTTGCTAAATCTTTTCCGTTTTCAAGAGTAGAAAAACCAACACTTCTTGATTTCTTAAATTTTGGTCCTGTATATCTTGCCATAATATCCTCCTTCAATTATTTTACATATAATTGACATCTATAAATATAATAGGGAGTTCTTTCTAATAGTTTCGCTTGATAGCCAAAGTTACTTCTAACTTTAAAGAACACATTATCATACATATAAATTGGGCTGTCAATAAGAATATGCATGCTTATTATATAGATATTTTTCTAAATAGTCAATTGTTTTTCTAAAAAATCAAAAAAATTACTATATTTTTATTTATGTTTGTGATATCATTATTATGAATAGAAGGTGATAAAATGACAAAAGGAAGTATTATTATTATCTTGCTAGCTGTTGTTACAGTTGTGATTTTATCCTTTTTAGCAATTAAATTTCTTCGTAAACGTGAAAATAATCGTTTACTTAAGGGACTTAATGATCTTAATATAAAGAAAAATAACCTTGAAAGTTTACCTGTTATGGTTGAGCTAGGAAAAATAGAAGATATTGCTAAAAGTGAGCAATTGGAAAATAAACTAAAAAGCTTTAAAGAGCGTTACCAAGAAATAAAAGAAGTTAAAATAAAAAAAGTTGATGATATGCTTGTTAGTTTGGATTTATCCATTGAAAGACGTGATTTAAAAGAATATGCCGATAATTATTCAGAAATTGAAATGGAATTAGATGAAGTAGAAGTTTCTCTAAAAGATATTTTAAAAGAAGTAGAAGAAATATCATCATATGAAGATAAATACCGTTCTATTGTTACCAAATTGAAAGCTAAGTATCGTTTTTTAGAACGTACTTTTACTGAAAAGGAAACACTATTTAAAGATTTAGCAGATGTAATTAAAATGCAATTTGAAAATATTTCTAAAAGATTTAATGACTTTGATAAAGTTATGGAAGAAAAACTTTATAATGAAGTTATTTTAGTTGTTAAGTCAATTGATACAATGATTGATAATTTAGATGTTGTTATTCGTGAAGTACCAGATATTCTTCTTCTTTTGAATGATTTAATTCCTGGAAGAATTAAGGATTTGAATGAGGAATATCATAAAATGATGGAAGAAGGTTATCCTTTAGGATATCTTGATTATGAAAATAATATTAGTGACATTGAGAAAAAAGAAAATGATATTATTTCCCGAGCTAAAGTATTAAATATCACTGATAGTTTATTTGATTTAAGAACTATTTTGGAATACTTAGATAATTTATTTAAAGATTTAGAGATAGAAAAAGATGCCAAGAAAAAGTTTGATGGATTAAACGAAGCATTTAATAGTAAAGCTAAAAAACTTGATAAAATCGTTAAAGATATTTATGCCGAATTAGATGATATTAAGGCACTATATCATTTGAATGAAAAAGATTTAGAGATAATTGATAAATTAAATCTTAAATTATCGGTAATTATTAAAGATCATAAAAAATTGAATCGTGAAATTAAGAAAAAAGAAGTATCTTATCAAAAGCATAATATTACAATTGACCAATTAATGCAAAGATTAAATGATATTTCTGTAGAATTTGATGAAGCTTTACGTACTTTAGGTAGTTTTTATGAAGATGAAAAACATTCCCATCAAGAATTAAAAGATATGAAAGAACTACTAAAAAAATGTAAAAGACGACTTCGTTATTATGCTTTACCAGTTATCTATGATAATTATTTTGTTGAAGAAGAGGAAGCTCATGATGCAATTGTCGAAGTTGAAAAAGAAATAAATAATAAACCTATTCTTATTAAAAATCTTAATATGCGAACTGATACCGCAAGAGATTTAACCCTTAAACTTAATAATACTGTCGATGAAATGCTTAAATATGCTTATTTTACAGAAATACTATTTGTATATAGTAATAAGTATCGTCATAATGAAGATGTTTTAAAAAATTTAAATAAAGTTGAAAAATTATATTATAGTGGTCGATATAAAGAAAGTTTTAATTTGGTTTTAAAGACAATTAAACTTTATGATGATGATTTGTATTCTAAAGTAAATAAATTTTGCCGAGGATAAAGCGTGTGAATGATGAAAAAGAGTTAT
>CAMNBS010000030.1 GCA_946533175.1 uncultured Clostridia bacterium | reverse complement strand
ATATTCTTCCCACAGCTATTGTATTAATCTGTCCTGTTCTTGTATAATTAAAAAACGCTATTGATACTCCTACTGTTATACTAATTATTCCAATTACACTTAAAATACCTAACCATAATCTTTTATTTTTCATATATACTCCTCTATTTTATAATTTAATATTAACATAATTTTTTATCAAAGTAAACTTTATTCTTTATTATTTTGCATATTAATAATATTTTAAAAAATATTTTTCTTATAATAAAAAACATAAGTAAGTGCTTTTTCAATTTTTTTTGAATTCTATCTTTAGTAATGATTATCTTCCTTTAAATTTAATTGTAATATCTTCTCTTTTCTCTTTAAAATAAATCATAAAAAAAGATAATTTTACAATTATCCTTATTTATAATTATATTTATGTAATTTATCTGCTTCGCGTTTTAATTCTCTTTGTTTAATAGTTTCTCTTTTATCAAAAGTTTTTTTACCTTTACCCAACCCCAATAAAATTTTAGCTTTATTTTTAACAAAATATAATTTTAATGGGATAAGAGTATATCCTTCTCTTTCAATATTTTGTGAAAACTTTATAATTTCTTTCTTATGTAAAAGAAGTTTTCTGGTTCTTCTTGGATCATGATTAAAAAGATTTCCTTCTTTATATTCACCAATATACATATTAAGAAGAAATATTTCATTATTTCGGACTATAGCATAACTATCTTTTAAATTAGCTTTTCCATCACGAATAGCTTTTATTTCTGTTCCAGATAAAGATATTCCACACTCTAATTCTTCTTCAATGAAATAATTAAATCTTGCTTCACGATTAATAATTTCCATATATTATACACCTTTCATTTTGATGTCTTTATTATAAGCTTTAACATATTTATTACTATAATTAGTATAGTAATTTTTATAATTTGATAAAATATTATTATTTAATTTACTAAATGGATAAATAACAAATCTTCCGTAAGTATAACTTTTACTGGTATACAGTAAATCAGCTCCTACATTGGATAAAGAAAGAGTAGTCTTTCCATGATAAATCGTTTTGGTTATATCAACATCCGCTAAAAGTCCAATTAATTGATCCGTATTAGTTTGACTAGATACAAAATTTCCTAAAGAATAAACTACTAATGTATCATCAATAAAGGTTATTGGCTGAACAGAATGCGAATGACATCCAATAACAATATTTACGTTTAAATCCGCTAAATATTTAGCGATAGTCTTCTGTTCTTGAACTGGAAAATGGACATATTCACTTCCCCAATGCATTGCTACCATTAATAAGTCAACTTTATCTCGATATTTTTCAACATCACTTTTTACTCTTTCTTTGCTATACATATTAACAACATAACTTTTACCACTTGGAACAGGTATACCATTTGTCATCGTTGTATAAGATAATAGAGCATATTTAATACCATTTTTTTCACGAATAATTACTTCATCTTGTTCTTCTTTAGAATTATAACTTCCAGCAGCAATTAATTCATTATTCTCTTCCATTTTCTTTTTCCAATAATTTCGTGAATTAATAACCGTTTTACCACCAGTTGCATAATACTTATCCAATGTATGATTGGTTGCTAAACTAACTAGGTTAAAACCAGCATTTAGAAAGGCATCTCCTACTTCTTGTGGTGAATTAAATTGTGGATAATTTGATAAACCTAATTCTTTTCCACCTAATATAGTTTCTTGATTATAATAAGCTAAATCATATTCTTGAATAGTATCTTTCAAATATTTAAAAATACCATTAAAATCATATGTATTACCACTCTTTTTATAGGCCTGATATACCGAATTGTGAATCAAAGCATCACCTACCATCACTAGTGATAATTTATTTTCTATTTTAGTATCAACAACATTATAAGTTACATCAACGTATTCATTAACATAATTAGCTTTTCTCTGTAAATAAAAACCAATACATGCTGATATAAAACAGCATAAAAGAACAATTAATGTGTTTCTAACATTTTTTCTTAACTTTCTCAACTTCATCAACTCTTTCTACAAATTCAAAATCTATTTGACTATCTTCTTTCGAAGCCCTCTTTACTCTTATTATAACTGTTTGTCCCAACTTAAATACTTTATTACCTATTTTTAATATTTCTCTTTCTTTATCATATGTATATGGCTCTTGAAAACTTTCAATTGGAACTAATCCTTCAATACCATTTTCTAACATTACAAAGAAGCCAAAATTAGTTACCCCTGATATCATACCAGAAAACTCTTCATTAAGATGAAAAGACATATATTCTGCCATTTTCATAGCTTCAACATCACGTTCACATTCATCACTATTTCTTTCCATTTCACTTGAATGAACTGATATATCAAATAATATTTCTTTAAAGTGTTCTATCTTATCTTCTGTAATACCATCAATAGAAAAGAAATAACTATGTAATAAACGATGAATAGTCGTATCAGGATAACGTCTTATTGGTGATGTAAAATGAGTATATATTTTAGAAGCTAAAGCAAAATGCCCAATATTCTCTGGACTATAAATAGCTTTATCCATACAACTTAATAATTTTGATGCCAAAACACGGAATTCTTTATATTTTCGTAATTCTTCTACTATTTTCTGTATAACTTTAGCATTCATTTTTTTATAATCAGCTTTAAGAGAAATTCCAATACAAGATAAAATATTTAAAAATCCCCTTAATTTCTCTTCATCAGGCATTCCATGAATACGATATAAGCTTGGTAAATCCATATAGAAGAAATGACTAGCAACGGTTTCATTAGCTCTAATCATAAAGTCTTCAATTAATTTTTCTCCTTCACCGCGATAACGTAGTATAACATCAATTGGAACACCATAAACATCAGCAATTATCTTCGCTTCTTCAGTATCAAAATCAATCGCTCCACGTTTAGTTCTTTCACGACGAATAATATGCGCCAATTCTTGCATTTCTATTAAACTATCTGCAAACTCTTCATATCCTTCTGGCACAATATTTTGTTCTAAAATTTGATTAACTTTTTGATAGGTCATCTGAATTCGTGAATGAATAACACTAGGGAAAATTTCATAATTAATAAGCTTACCAGATGGATCAATTTCCATAACACAGCTAATAGCAAGTCGATCAACATCGGGGTTTAATGAACAAATACCATTTGATAATTGATGAGGATACATTGGAATTACTCGATCAACTAAATATGTACTAGTTCCCCTTCTTCGAGCTTCTAAATCAAGAGGAGATCCTTCTTTAATATAATAGCTAACATCAGCAATATGCACCCCTAAACTATAATTACCATTAGGAAGTTTTCGAATACTTATAGCATCGTCAATATCTTTAGTATCATCGCCATCAATAGTAAAAATCATTTCATCTCGAAGATCTCTTCGTCCTTCTATATCTTGACTGGTTACTGAAGTAGGTATTTCTCTTAATTGAGAAAGACAATCTTCAGGAAATTCTACTTCAATCTCATGTTCAGCAACAATGGATAAAATATCTACCCCCGGATCATTCACATGACCTATTCTTCGTACAAATCTAGCATTAATATGCTCATGATCCATTCGACTATCTGCAAAAGATACAACAACTTTATCTCCATCAACAAGACGTCTTGTTTCTTCGTTATCAGGTAAATAAACTAATTTTTTGATTTTTTTATCATCAAGAGAAACCATTAATCTTCCTTCATAATGATATACTTCACCAACTTTATTTGTATTATCACGACTAATAATTTTAACAACCTGTCCTTCACATTTACGATCATGTTTTGATTTTTTAGTTATATAAACTAATACAATATCTCCATTTAAAGCGCCATTTGTTTTACTACCATGAATATAAATATCTTCTTCCATTCCTAAAACTCTAACGAAAGCAAAATCACCACTTGTATCCATAAATCGACCTTTTACATAGCCTTGATTTTTTTCATTTAGAGAAAATAACATATATCGTCCCTTATTAGTAATACATAATTCATACTCATTAACAAGATCATTTAATACCTTAGCTAACATTTCATCCATATCTTTAGAATATTTTAATGCCTCACTAATTTCAATAAAACTTAAAGCTTTTCCATCTTTTAACAATTCTAATACTTCATCTCTCATGTAATTCCTCTTTCTCTAAAGATATTATATCATTAACCATTTAACACATCAACAAACATGTCAAATTTTAAAGAAAAAAGTACTTAATTAAATGTCTATATACCGAATTAATTAAGCACTTTTTTATATAATTTTAATTTTCGTATTTATTTACTTTTTATATTTTTAGATACATTATTATCTTGATATTTAGAGTAATATTGATTACTAGATATATATTGTAATATGTTAGAGTCTAAAACCATATTGTTACCATCCCCATGTTTAGACCAACCACCATACATTTTAGCTTCACTATCATCAAGGAAATAAAAATATCCTTCATTTTTCAAAAGATTCTTTACTGATGGATAGGCATCATCATTATAATATACCTTATTTTTTCCATGACATAAATCACTATCATTCGTATAGAAATATATATTACTTAATGGAACATTTTTGCTATCCATATCTAATATCGTTTGTACAATATAATAATTCCAATTATTGTTATTTGCTGATTCCAAAAAGATTAAATCAAGATCCTTAAAATTTCGATAAGAACCCGAACCATATGTTTTTATTAAATTATTTCCATCACGTGTTGAATAAGCCGCTCCATTACAACATACAAATGTCTTAAAAATATTGCATTTAGAAATTAAAACAAAAGCAGTTTGAGCTCCTTCACTAATTCCTACAACACTATTATGAATATATCGATTATCACTATTAACCATATTATTCATAAAAAGAACACATGCTTTTAATATTTCACTTTTGTCAATTAAATTAACATTAGCATCTCCAGTACAAACACTTATAACTAAAGTATGTTCTCCTACACGAACTCCAGATGGATCAATACCTTTTAAACGATTACCTGTTCCACCAATTAATAAAATAATATTCTCTACTTCATTTAAGCTTTCATTATTTGAAACATATAGATCACATTTGATTCTTTCATTATCATAAGAAAACCATCCGCCATTAGGATAATATGTTCCTATTTTTCCATCTACTAACTGCGCAAATGAATTGTGCTTATTATTTCTTTCATATCTTCCCCTATAATTTTCAAAACATTCATCAACCATATATGGAAAAATAGGCCCTAATACACCATAATCAACTATTGATTCAAAAGAAAACTCTTCACTAACAGCTGGAATATTTGCTAATAAGCTATTAGAAGATTTTTCACCTTTACTCATCAGCGGTGTCATTAAAATATATCCTGTTAATAATGTTGCTACTATTCTTTTAAAATTTATTTTTAATTTTCTAATTTTCATATATTATCCCCCTAAAAATTCTTATTAATTATACACTAAAAATCAAAAAATGTCAATTTACATCAAATTGACATTACTTAACTGTTTTCTTTTTTTTACATAAATACCCGTATAATTATTATAATATTCATAAATAAAATTATCTATTTCATCAATAATATTATAATCATCTATTTCTAATTTCTCTAATTTATGTAAATCTATTTTATTTAAAATAACAATTAATTTTAAAGCTTTTTCATTAAAGACAAAACCATCTTGATAACAGTTTTGGCATATCATACCACCCATATCTAAAGACAAGGTATATAAATCTTTTTTTTCACCACAAACAACACAACTATCTAAGTTTAAATCAACACCTAAAAAGCTTAATAGTTTTAGTTCAACAATAATAATTATTAATTCTGGACTTAAACCATCATTTATTTTAATAAGAGCTTGTTCTAACAATGAAAAAATATTTTTATGATTATTCTCTTTTAAGACTTGATTAATTAAATCGATTAAATAAAAACTATAAAAAGCCTTTTTCATGTCAACATAGACATTTTTAAAAGAATTAAGACTATTTCCTTCAATTAAAGTACTAAGTCCTTTTTCCTTATAATTAATGGTATATTCACAATAATTCATCTTATTGCTTACGCCACGTAATTTATTTTTGACATTACGACATCCCTTAGACATAACACCAATTAAGCCATAATCTTCACTCAGAATATTTAATATTTTACTTGTTTCACTATATGGCGTCTCGCTTAAAACTATTCCCTTTGTTTTTAACTGCATTTTTACTCCTCATGCGACTAAGCAATAAATAATAATTAATATTACCTGTCTTATTAAATAAATCCCATAATACTTTTTTCATATCATCACCAATATTATAGTGATGCTTTTAATAATTTTTATTCATCTAAATCTTCTTTTAATCCTAATTCATGAATTAAATTATCACGATCTCGCCAATTTTTAATAGCTTTAACATATAATGATAAATAAACTTTTTTTTGAAAATAATCTTCTAAATCAATTCTAGCTCGTGTTCCTATTTCTTTTAACATATTACCCTGCTTACCAATAATTATTTTTTTTAAGTTCTCTCGGTCAACGACAATCGTAACGCCAGCCTTAATTAATTCATCATCTTCTTCCAAAGTATCCAACACACATGTTACTGTATGAGGAATTTCTTCATCCGTTAAATGTAATACTTTTTCTCGAACCCTTTCGGTAATAATTAAAGATTTAGGCTGATTAGTAACAAAATTATCATCATAATATTTTCCTTCATGAGGCAAATATTTTTTTAATGTATGAATCAAATCTTTAATATTAATACTCTTCATCGCAGAAACAGGTATTATTTCAGTAAAGTTATATTCTTTACTTATTTCATCAATTTTTTGAATTAAGTCTTCTTTTTTTAATTTATCCACTTTATTCAAAAGAAGAATTATTTTATCATGATCCTTTATTCTATCTAAAACAAAGCGATCACCTTTGCCAAAACCTGTACTAATATCCACCATAAATAAAATAACATCAATATCGTTAGTCATTAAATAACTCTTATCGTTTAATACTTTATCTAATTTATGATTTGGTTTATGTATACCAGGTGTATCTACAAATACTATTTGCGCCTCAGAATCATTATAGACACCTAAAATTATATTTCTCGTTGTTCCAGCTTTATTTGAAGTAATCGCAATCTTTTTATTAAGTATTTTATTTAACAGTGTACTTTTTCCCACATTAGGACGACCAACAATACTTATCATTCCACTTTTCATAAATTATCCTCCGTAAAAGGATATGGACACAATTCTTTAACCAAATATCTTTCAACATTATATCGACTATATAAATAAACAGGTATATCCTCTTCCACAAACTCAGTTATAACCTGTCTGCAAACAAAACATGGAGTCCCAATTTTATCACTATCAACCATAATATGAAGCTCTTTAAAATCTCCTTTATGATAACCTTGACTAATACAGGTCGTAATAGCATTACGTTCTGCACATATCGTTGCACCATATGATGAGTTTTCAACATTAACTCCACCAATTTCTTTATCATCTTGCATAACACAGATACAAGCTACACGATAACCCGAATATTTAGCATAACTATTTTTTAATAAATTTTCTAATTTTTCTTTCATTTTCTCTCCCAAAACATTAATTTATAACTATATTATATAATATTATTCTTTTAATTAAAAGAAAATTTGTTTTAAATAAAAGATGTTATTTCTAACACCTTTTATTATTCATAATCTTCAAATAAAACCACTTCACCTTTTTCTAGTGATTTCTTTACATCAATAACTCTTTGATTACTTGATCCTTTATATTTTAAATCAGAACTTGTTTTAGTAATATCAAATTTACCATCTACTAAGACATCTAAATAATTAATAATTTCTTGTCTATTAACATATTCATCAAACAAATAACCACTCCATGCCCAGATTGTTTTATTAGGATATTTTTCTTTAAAATCTTTAGCTAGTTTTGTAGTTCCAGAGATATTATCAGGATGCATTGGTTCTCCTCCTAAAATAGATAGTCCAGAAATATAATCATTATTACATAACTCTAATACTATCTTAATAACATCATCATTAAACTCTTTTCCTCCCGAAAAGTCCCACGTTTCTGCATTAAAACATCCCTTGCAATGAAAGTGACAACCTTGAAAGAAAATCGATACCCGAATACCAGGTCCATTTGATATATCCATTTTACGAATTTTATTATAACGCATATTATAAGTCCTTATTATCTAAATGAATTACTCGTTCCTTTATTTCTTGTGTTCTTCCTTTATTCCAGAAATTACTTCCAATATAACCACAAGTACGTCTTGCAACATTTAATTTAGAATGGTCTTTATTACCACATTTAGGACAATACCATTCATAATTATCATCAATCAATATTTCTCCGGTATAACCACATTCTTGACAATAATCACTTTTAGTATTTAGTTCAGCATACATAATATTATCATAAATAAACTTAATTACTTCCATAACGGAATCTAAGTTATTTTCAAGATGAGCGGTTTCAATATAACTAATCGCTCCTCCAGGAGATAATTTTTGAAATTCACTTTCTAATTTTAATTTAGTAAAGGCATCAATTTCTTCAAAAACAGGTACATGATAACTATTAGTAATATAATCACGATCAGTAATTCCTTTAATAATCCCAAAACGATTACGAAGACATTTAGCAAATTTATAAGTAGCTGATTCAATAGGTGTTCCATATACCGAATAATCTATATCTTCAGCAATTTTCCATTCTTTACATTTGTCATTCATATGTTGCATTACTGAAAGAGCAAACTCTTTTCCTTCACCATTATCAGTATGCGAATGCCCCGTCATATATTTAACACATTCATAAAGACCAGCATATCCAAGAGAAATAGTTGAATAACCATGATGAAGTAATTCATGAATTGATTCTCCTTTATCAAGACGAGCTAAAGCGCCATGTTGCCAAAGAATAGGAGCAACATCACTTATAGCATGGGAAAGACGTTCATGACGAATTTTTAAAGCACGATGACATAACTCTAATCTTTCATCAAATATTTTCCAAAAAACATTCATATCTTTATCACTAGATAAAGCTACATCTGGCAAACTTATCGTTACAACACCTTGATTAAATCGACCATAATATTTTCCTTTACCTGGAACATAATTTTTAGCTTTAGCAATATTTCCTAAACTAATACTTCGATCAGGGGTTAAGAAACTACGACATCCCATACAAGGATAACAATCTCCTTCACCAAATTCATTTTTCTTTAATTCACGCATCATTTTTTCACTAATGTAATCAGGAACCATTCTTTTAGCAGTACATTTAGCTGCTAATTTAGTTAAATAATAATACTTTCCACTAGGACGAATATTATCTTCTTCTAGAATATATAAGAGTTTTGGAAAAGCTGGAGTTACATAAACACCTTTTTCATTCTTCATTCCAAGTATTCTTTGATTCAAAAACTCTTCAATAATCATAGCTAGTTCTTCTTTATATTCATCAGTTTCTCCTAAATACATACAAACCGAAAGAAATGGGGCTTGTCCGTTTGTATTTGTCATTGAATTAACTTGATATTGAAAGGTTTGAACTCCATCAACAATTTCTTTTTTCAAATCTTCCATAACAAATTTATCAATTTGTTCTTTACTTAGTTTTCTAGCTTTATATATTTTTTCATATCTTTTTTTAGAATCTCTTACAAATGGAGCAAGATGTGTTAAGGTAATTGTAGCCCCGCCATATTGAGCCGATGTAACTGCTGTAATAATTTGTGTTGCAATAGTCATCGCAGTTAAAAAACGATGTGGTTTTTCTATCATAACTCCATTCATAGTTGTACCATTTTGTAACATATCATCAAGATTAATTAAATCACAATTATGTAGTGCATTTTGCGCAAAATAATCTGCATCATGAAAATGAATTATTCCAGCATCATGAGCTTTAACAATATCCTCAGGAAGTAAAAATCTTCTTGTAATATCCGTACTAGTAATTCCTGCTAAATAATCTCTTTGGGTTGTAACAACACGAGCATTTTTATTAGAATTTTCGGTATTCCAATACTCATTTTCCCCATCAATTAATTCTTTAATAGAAAGATCCGTAGTATTACTTTTACGAACTAGTTCTCTTCTATAACGATATGTAATATATTCTTTAGCAAGTTGATATTTTCCAAGAGCCATAAGACGCATTTCAATAGTATCTTGAATATCCTCAACAAGCATTCTTTTCTTTTTTAAATTTTCAATATATTTAATAATATTTTTAATTTGAATATCACTAGCTTGTTCTTCATCCGAAACATCATTATTCGCCCTTTTAATAGCATTAAATATTTTATCTGGACAATAATCAACTATTGTCCCATCTCTTTTTACAACTTTCATTTTTATCCTACCTTTGCTTAAATAATACCATGATAAAAAAATGAAATAGTGTTGCAATTGCAACATTTTACAGTAAAAAAAGTAAGTTCTTTTTTAGAATAAATAATATCAAGAAAAAAAAGAAAATACTTTACAATCCATAGTTAAATAACCTAATTAATTGACAAAAAAACAAGTAAATTCATATATTCACTTGTTTTTTTATTCTTTATTTAACCTTAACACATCTTACTAGTTTATTTCTCACAATCAATTATATTTCCATTAATATCATATTTAGTAGCATTCTTTCCTTTAAAATCACTACCAATTTCCGCATAAACCCATATACCCAAATTATCTGATTTAATATTTTTTACATCATCATGTACCCCTAGTTCTTTCCAATTAGTTGTATAAATAGTTGTTATAATATTCAAATTCCCACTAATTCCAAAATAATAACCGGCATTAGTCTTTATAAAGGTTGGTGTATTATTTTCCCCATTAAAACGAATATCAAAATCACCTAAATCGTTTAATCTTTCGTCTTTCAGGATTTTCAGTCTTTCAGGATTTTCTTCAACTAATCTGCTTTTTTTATCAACTAATATGCAAATAGGATATTGGGCATCACTTGCTAACGTATAACTGGCATAATTATCATCTTCTTTTATATCCACAATATCATGGATATCATTGTTAACATATAAATATGATTTAACACCATAATCTGCTACATACATTTCATATGTTTGATCAATACTTTTAGTCTCATATTTTTTCTTAGATTTTTGATATGCTTCTTGATTATTCTTATCTACCACTTTAAAAGTAAACATACCATCTTTCGTTTTATAAACATCGATTTGTGGATTATTAATTCTTTCTTCTATTTCTTTAATATTTTGTTGTTCTAATTCACCTTTCTTGTCTTTAAAAAATAATAAATAAACAAATACTCCTAGTATAAAAACAATAATAATACTCAATAATATAAGTTGTAATTTTTGTCTTTTTTCGTCGTTCATTTTCACTCCTCTTTTCATTTTTAATTATATGTATTTACATTTATATTGTCAATTAATGCATATAATTTTGTAAAAGCAAACGTAAAATAATGTAAATTGTTTTTCTATATCTTTGATATTCTTTGTTTTTAATTTTTTCTTGTAAAGTTCTTTTACTCCAATGATAAATACTTACCCGATTAATATAATAATTTATTTCAGTAATGTCCTTTAGTGATAAAAGTTGTTTATAATGACTCCACGATAATTGGTGCTCCAATGAGGCACCTTTTTGAATTAATAAGTAAAATTGTCTCATTCTTTTTAATGATGATGTATCAAAACCTTTACCTAGTTCCATAGTTAATCTTTTGGAAACTTTTTTATTAATCCATCACTATATTTAGCTCGTTCTTCCCCACCTTGTGCATCTACTATCATCTTTCCAACATTATAATAATGAGTAAGTTCATTCCTATTAGTAAAATAAGTATCAACACCTCTTTCAATAGTACTTTGCACTAATTCACTTTTTATTTCTTGATAAACATTTTCTTCAAATTCATTCATTTATAATACCTCCCA
>CAMNBS010000029.1 GCA_946533175.1 uncultured Clostridia bacterium | reverse complement strand
TAAATGGTGTCCCCTGCGAGAATCGAACTCACATTTAATTCTTAGGAGGAATCCGTACTATCCATTGTACTAAGAGGACACTTAATCATTATATCACAATTATCTTAAAAAACGAATAGTATCAATCATTCTATTAAAATCATTTATATTTTCTTCATAATCTAATACTTCTTTAATAATAACTAAACAATATGATTTATTCTCATTAATATAATTATTTTGCTTAATTAAAACTGTCATGTCATTATAATCTATTTTTACTAAATCATCCATATTATTAACCACATACTCATAATTGTTTTCATTAATAATACTTAATATATCTTCAAGATGAAATGACTTTATATCATCAAGCTCTCCTTCACTAAAGCTTTCTTTTTCATAAAGATATATTCCTATAAAAGAATCATCTTTATTATTTTCACAAGAAAGAGTATAACCTTCTAAATTATTACCACAAACATAGTTTTTATCTACATCAATCGTAAAAGTATTACTTTTATCAGCATAATTATAAATGGTTTTTAATGCAAAATTACTCATTAAGTCCATAGTCATATAATTTATAAACATTGTTTTAAAACTAAAGAAAAAAAGTATTGATAGAATAATATCTAATCCTAATAAACTATAACTTAAATATTTTTCACTTATAGATACATATTTAGAATAATATATTGGTAAATAAAGAAATGGAAAAAAAAGCATTAAAACAAATCTGCTTTTTTTATTACTATGTAATATTTCATCAAGAGCATAAAATAAAGAAATAATAAAACTAATAAAGAAAACAAATAATAAACCAAGAATAATATAATCATAAAAAGATTGCTTTAAAAAATTAATACATCGTAAAATAGCCAAAAGAAAGATAAATGGTAAAAGAACTAATGTAACAATAAAACTATTTGTTTTCAAATTCATCATTTCCTCCTCATAGATACATATTCTATCACAAAATATGTAAAATTTAATAATTTTATATAAAAAATGTTATAATAATATCATAGGAGATAAAAATGAAAAATAAAGTAGTAATTATTGGATGTGGTAATGTTGGGATGAGTTATGCTTATTCTCTTCTTAATCAAAAAACAGCAGTCAATGAACTTGTCTTAATTGATATTAATAAAGAAAAAACAATGGGTGAAGTCATGGATCTTAACCATGGTCTTCCTTTTGGACCAAGTAAAATTGATATTAAAGTTGGCGATTATACAGATTGCAAAGATGCTAAAATAATTATGATTGCAGCTGGACGTAATCAAGAAATTGGAGAAACTCGAATAGATTTAATTGATAAAAACAAAGAGGTATTCAAAAATATTATTAGCGAGGTTATGAAAAATGACTTTAAAGGTATTTTTATTATTGCTACTAATCCTGTTGATATTATGACATATATCACTTGGAAATACTCTAATCTTCCCCATGAAAAAGTAATTGGTACTGGTACAACCCTTGATTCAGCACGACTACGTTATGAAATAGGTAATAAACTAAATATTAATTCCAAAAATGTTCATGCTTATGTTATTGGCGAACATGGTGATACCGAATTTGTTCCTTGGACAAATGCTACTCTAGGTCTTTCTAATCTTAATAATTTTATAAATGAGGAAGAAAAAAAAGAACTTGAAGATAAAGTTCGTAATATGGCTTATGACATTATTCAAAAAAAAGGTAATACTTCATATGGTATTGGCATGACAACAACAAGAATTACTAACGCTATTTTATCCAATGAAAATGCTTTACTTACTATTTCATCATATGATCAAAAAAATGATATCTTTATTGGTTATCCAACTATTTTAAATCAAGATGGAGCGATAAAAAGAATTGATTTCCCGCTATCTAGCGATGAACAAAAAAAATATCAACATTCAATTGATACTTTAAAAACCGTAATTCAAAAATTGAAAGAAAAAGATTTTTAAATAGTCTTTTTTTTCTTATTCTTAAAATAACTAAATAAATACAATTTTTCATCCCAAAAAGATGTTTCACTAGCTAAAGAGTATATTTGCTCATTTGGCATATTCGAAAGAAGATATTTTTCTACATCATCAACTTTTAAAACATCCATATACTCTTCAAATTCTTTATTATCCCTTGCTATATCACTAATATAATAACAAGTTCTACGTAATTTTTTATATTCTTCAATATACATATCTTTATTTTGTTTTAAATATGTTTTATTAAGGGGATACTCCCTAATAAACTTTTTAAAGTCAATAAATTCTTTTAAATAGCAATTTCTTTTTAATAATTCAATAACATTTTTATTACTTAATTTATTCATTATTTTAAGAGCTTTATCAATATATCTAGTTTTTTCAAATTTATCAAAAAAATCATTTTCTGATAAATCTTCGTTATTATAAAAAAAATCACCAATTTTTTGATCAATAATCAATAAATCATTTAATTTCTTATCCACGATATCACCAACTAGGAGAAAGTATACCACAAAAAAAAGGAAACATCAACTTTCCTTTTTATTTTTATTTTTCTTATCATCCGTTTTAATATTGTAAAACTCACGAATTTTATTATCAATTTCATTAGCTAATTCTTTATTTTCTTTTAAAAGTAATTTAACATTTTCTTTTCCTTGACCAAGTTTTTCGCCATTATATGCATACCATGCCCCAGTCTTTTCTAAAATACCACATTGACTTCCTAAATCAATTAATTCGCCTTCATGACTAATACCTTCACCATACATGATATCAACTGTAGCGATTTTAAAAGGAGGTGCTACTTTATTCTTAACAACTTTAACATTTGTTCGACTTCCAACAATACTATCTCCAATCTTCAAAGTATCACCACGTCTTACATCTAAACGAATACTTGAATAAAACTTTAAAGCTCGTCCACCAGGTGTTGTTTCAGGATTTCCAAAAAGAATACCAACCTTTTCACGTAATTGATTAATGAAAATAGCAATAGTTTTAGTTTTATTAATTGTTCCGCTTAGTTTTCGTAATGCTTGAGACATAAGCCTTGCTTGAAGTCCAACATGTGAATCCCCCATCTCACCATCTATTTCAGCTTGAGGAACTAAAGCAGCAACGGAATCTATAACAACAATATTAATTGCATTACTACGAACTAGAGCTTCACATATTTCAAGAGCTTGTTCCCCAGTATCTGGTTGAGATAATAAAAGCTCATTAATATTAACACCCAAATTTTTAGCATATATTGGATCAAGAGCATGTTCAGCATCAATAAAAGCTGCTCTTCCGCCTCTTTTTTGAACTTCTGCTATTGCATGTAAAGCAAAAGTTGTTTTTCCACTAGATTCTGGCCCATAAATTTCAATTATTCTTCCCTTTGGATAGCCACCAACACCTAGTGCTAAATCCAATGCCAAACTACCACTAGGAGATACTTCTACTTCTGCATGATGATTATCACCTAAAAGCATAACTGCTCCTTTGCCAAATTGTTTTTCAAGAGAAGCTAATACTTCATCTAAAGCCTTATCTTTATCGATACTTTTATTATTCATATATTCTCCTTCATAATCATACCTAATAACATTTTATATTCTTTTAAGGAATAAATCAATTATCTTGACAAAAGTTTGTATGATAAGTTCCTTTTAATCAGGTACAACTAAAGAGTAACAAAAAATTTTTTTTTCGTCAAATAAAGAGAAAATACTATTTCTTGAAAAATTGAAATAGATTTTCTTTTTTCTTTAGATATTTTCATTTTTTTCTATTTCTAATTAGTAATTTTTTGCTTTTTCAGCAATAAAAACATATACATAAATTGACATTTTTAACAACTATTAAATACCATTAACACCAAGAAATAACATTTATTTAAATTTATTATTAATCCAATCAATGCCTAAAATATTAATCTTTCGATGAATAAGAAGATATATTTCATATAATAATTCTTCATATTCATTACATCTATTAGTTATTTTGGTTATTTCTATTTCTTCAGTATTATCATTAATAATTCTTTCATATATATCAAAATAATAGCTAGGAAAGACCATTCTAACATATAAAAGACAATAATCCATATTATTTAAAGAAAGAGTATTTAAATACTTTTTAATATCATAAATACTTTTATTATCACTAAAAAAACACTTTTTTAAATATTCACTAATATCTCGTACTTTATAATCAACAACTAATTCCAAAGGATTATAGAGAACACTTTCCTTAATTCGCCGATGACCAATATATAAGTTTTTATCATCTACTTTCAGCATATTAAAGTAACTAATGGCATTTTCCGATAACCCAATATAGTAATTAACACTATTTCTTAATAGTGGATAACTATTATTTAAATGATTTAATTGATATTCAATATAATCAATTTTACTACTCCATAAATAAGCCCAATTATTTCTTTTTAAAATTGTTATTCTTTTATCATCAAAAATAGGAATAAATTTGAAATAACTACCATGATACTCATAATTAACTAATAATAAAACATAATAATTATTCTCGTATAAAGATAAAGGCTCATTAAATATATTAAAAATAATCTTATTAATATTAATATTTCTTTCCAACATATAATTATTTAAATAAACCAGACTATCTATTTCTTCTTTATTTCGACGATATTTATATAAACAAAAAAGATGATTATTATACGAAAAATATCCTCGATCATCTATTTTATCATCAGAAACGATTATCTGATAATAATAACTTAAGATATTCCTCATAATAATCACCAGTATATTTTATGAAAGATAAATTAATTTCTTGCAAAATCTTCTAAAACTTTTGAACGATATTCTAAAATTGGCGAAACAGATTTACCCATATAAAAAGTATAAATTATTTTCGCTACATAACTAGAGCAATCAACCTGATGAATCCATTTTCTTTTAAGAGCTTCTAAAGGAACATAACTAAGATTCGTGGTATAAAGTCTTGTAAATAATCCTTCTTCATAAGCCTTATCAAAAACTTCAATTCCTTTAGTAAATAATGAATAAGCACTCATCATAAAGATTTGTTCAGCACCACGCTTTTTTAATTCACGGGCAACATCAATCATCGATTCACCAGATGCAATCATATCATCAACAATAATAATATCTTTACCTTTGACATCTTTACCGATATACTCATGCTTTAAAATAGGATTTTTACCATCAACTACTTTATAGATATCACGTTGTTTTTCAAAATGTCCTCCAAGTTCACAACCTAGCATATTAGCATAAAAGTTAGTCCTTTTAATCGCTCCATTATCGGGAGAGACAGCAAGTAATTTACTATTATCAACTTTTTCATTATTAATAAAACTTTCCAAAATAATATTCGTTGGATAAAAATTATCAAATGAAGAACAAGGAATAGCATTTTGAACATTAGAATCATGAACATCAAATGTAATAATATTTTTAACCCCTTTATCTATCAAGGTTTGAAGAGCTACAGCACAATCTAAAGACTCACGACCTTCTCTTTTATGTTGACGAGATGAATATAAAAGGGGCATAACAAGTGATACACTACTAGCCTGATTTCGAATAGCACAAAGACAGCGAATAATATCTTGAAAATGATCATCAGGACTTTTGTGATTCATATATTCAAACATTTTATAAGTAATAGAATGATTGCCAATATCACTCAATACAAAAATTTCTTTTTTACGAACTGTTTCACCAATGACAACTTTCCCTTCACCATTATTAAATCTTACTTCGTTAATAGGAATAATAAATGATTCTTTAGTTCCAGTTAATTCTTGTAAACTATTATCAACTTTTTGGCCAAATTCTTTGCAATTTTCAAATACTATTAATTTTAATTTATCCATTTTTACCTCCACTACACTTACAGGATTAAATTACTTTTATCTTTTAATGCTAAAATCAATTGTTCTTTTATTTTATCACTTATGTTGGCATTTTTCAAATTATTTAAAGTTATTTTCACCAAATCACCTAATACTAATGGATAATTATTAAATAGTAAACACCATTCATTTAAAATATCAGTATTCATGGTAGTCATATCACTACTAACAATCGTTAATAAAATATTATCTTTTATTAAATCATAAATGAAATAATTGCCAATGTTAGCAATAATATTACTCTCTTTTAGTTTCGTTATTCCAAATTCTAACATAATATTATTTTTTCGACATTCGTTAATAAAGTTATCATCAATTGTTTCATTTAAATAAATAATTCTTTTAGCATGATAATATATTTCCTCATTAGTATTTGCTATTTTAGAATTTAAATTAACAATATAAGGATAATTATTTCTTATTAGACGATCAAAGAGATACATATAATCTGATAAATTAGCCATTTTGTCATTATAAAAATAAATTCCATTAACACCTTTGTTATAATATTTTTCTAATAAATCTAATGTATGTAAATTATCCTCTCTATTTCTTTCACTACTAATTACTAATACTACTTCCAAAGTATATTTTCGCTCTTTAATTACGCTTAATACCTTTTCTAATAATTTCTCTTCATTAACCATAGGTTGATAAAGTGGTAAATCTAAAAATAGCTCACCATATAAAACATTATTACTAATTAATTGATCAATTAAATCATTAAGTGCTAATACTAACTTATCATCATCCATTAATATTTCAATTGGTAGCTTTAAAGCATTCATATATTCTCTGGCATTCTTTTGACGCATCTCATCTTCAATATCAATAATTGTTTCCTTTGTTATTAATGATGAAGCTAAATTAGTACTTATCGAACTAGTCAAATTAATATGCATATCCACTTTGGGAATATTTTTAAGTTGTTCAAATAAAGTCATAAACCCTTTCCTTTGATATATATTATACAAAATAAAACAATTTGTTGCAAATTATCCTCTTAAATCTGAAATTGTTTTTTGAAAATCATCACTATTAGTAATACAACTACCAACGGATAAAATATCGGCATCTCCTAAAAAATCTTTATTTTCTAAATTAATTCCGCCATCAACATTAATTAAAATATTACGATTTTCTTTTTTTATTTTATCACGTAAAGCTTTAATTTTAGGAACCGTTTCCTTAATAAACTCTTGTCCAGGAAGACCCGATTTTACACTCATTATTAAAACCAAATCTATTTTATCAAGATAAGGCTCTAATAAAGTAAGATCTTCGTCTGGTTCAAGTGCAATTCCTGCTTTTATACCATATTCATGACAACGTTCAATTACTTTATCTAAATCATTTTTAATTTTTAAATGAAAAGTCATACAAAAAACATTAAGACTGGCGAAATCATCAATATACTTCAAAGGTTTCATTACCATAAAATGAACATCAAGTCTTTTTTGGGTATAATAACTAATTTCATCAACATCACTAAAGGAATTAACTTTATTCTTAACATATTTTCCATCCATAACATCAACATGAATAAAATCTACATCAGTTGTATCTAAAAAAGCTATAACATCTTCCACATACCTTTTTTTAACATTTAAATATGATACTGATATCTTCATACATCTACTTCCTTTTAAATTTATTTTCTTCTTCTTGAGCAGTTTTTACTAAATCTAAATAATTATTATAACGAAAACGGGCAATTTCACCATTTGAAACAGCTTTTTTTACATTACAATCTTCTTCTTTAATATGCATACAATCACGATATGGACATGGAAAATCTTTAAATTCGACAAATGCATCTCTTACTTCTTTTTTTAACATATTAGGAAATTCCAAAGCTGAAAAACCTGGAGTATCAAGGAGTTGACCTTGAAAAAGATCAATTATCTCAGCATGTCTTGTTGTATGACGACCTCTACCTAAAGCCTCACTAATCTCCCCAGTATGTAGTTTTAATGATGGCTCTAATCTGTTAATTAAAGTAGATTTTCCTGCCCCTGTTTGACCAGTTAAAACCGTTATTTCATCTTTAAAAACTTTTTTTATTTCTTCTATTTCTGAGCTTAAATAAACAGGATATATTTTTTTATAATAATCAATAATAGCTTGTATATTTATCCATTCATCAGTGGTTAATAAATCTATTTTAGTAAAACATATTAATGGTTTAATATTATTAAATTCTAATTCTACTAAAATTTTATCAATTAAGTTCGTGTCCAAATCTGGTTTTTTTACACTAGCCACAACAATTCCTTGGGTAATGTTACTTACACTAGGACGTCTTATTTCTGTCTTCCGAGGTAGAATTTTTGTAATAATTTTTTGATTTTTATCAATAATAACTTTATCACCAACCAAAGGAAGTAGTTTGTCTTTTCTAAACTTTCCTTTTATCAAACACATAACTACTTCCTTATCACATTTTACAATAAATTGATTACTTAAAATTTTAATTATTTGTCCTTCCATAAAACTCCCTAAAATAAAGGTTCTTCAGTAGCATCAGGATTTTCTGTTACGTATTCAGTAGCCACAGTAATTGTTATCGTTACTCCGGCAGTAACTGCAGTACCAGATGCTCTTGATTGTGATATAATCGCTCCTTCTTGATAACCAGCTTTAGCCTTATATTTAAATTCAACCTTTAAATCATATTTCTCACAATATTTTTTTATGTCATCCTCTGTCCATGTTCCATCAGTAAAATCAGGATACTTAACAATAATATCAGGAATATATAAAGTTATATTTGTTCCTTTAGCAACCTCTGTTCCCTCTTTTAAATCTTGTTTAATAATTACTTGTTCATCATTATATTCTTTATCATCTTCTGGTTCCATTTTTTCAATAACAACATTTAATCCATAATTATTTGTTAAAATCGTTTTAACTTCAATATAATTTTTACCTACATAATTTTCAATCGTATAAGCCACTTTACCAGAAGACTCATAAAGAGTTATTAGCGTTCCTTTTTTTACTTCTCGACCAATTGATGGGCTTGTTTTAACAACAAGTCCTTTTTCAATCTCATCATCACCAATATATTCAATCTCCGTAGCTACTTCAAATCCTTGTTTCTTAAGAGCTTTTTCGGCCTCAACAACAGTCATTTTACTAACATCTGGAATAATAACATTTGGCACTTCCATCACACTTGGATAAATTAAGAATACTCCAATTAAGGCTAAGATAATAAGAATAATAATGCCGGATAATACCCATAATACAATACTGGTTTTACTATTTTCTTCTTCATCATCAAAGCTTTCTTTTATTCCATCACTCTTCTCATCAGTCAATAATGCCTTTTTATCAATATCACCTTCATGTTCTGGATATTGAAAACCAATTCTTGGTTCATTTTGTCTTTCTTCATTTAAAGCAGTTAACAAGTCATCATGCATTTCTTTAGCACTGGCATACCTATTCTTTGGATTTTTAGCGGTTGCTTTTAGCACAATATTTTCAATAGATTGAGGAATCGATGGATTTATCTCTCTTACACTAGGAATATCATCTTTAATTTGTTTAAAAGCTATTTCTACAGCATTATCGCCTTTAAATGGAAGAGTTCCTGTTAATAATTCAAATAACATGATACCCATAGAATAAATATCACTTTTAACTGTAGCCCCTTTTCCACTAGCTTGTTCTGGAGGAAGATAGTGAACACTTCCCATAACTGAATTGGTTTGCGTAAGTTGGGTATTATTAAGCGCCATGGCAATACCAAAATCCGTTATTTTTATTTCTCCTTGTTCTTGAATCATAATATTTTGTGGTTTTAAATCACGATGGATAATATAACTAGCATGAGCATGATCTACCCCATCAGTAAGCTGTAACATAATATCAATACATTCTGATATTGTAAGAGCACCACGTTTTTTAATTAATTGTTTTAGAGTCATTCCTTTAATATACTCCATAACAATATAATACGTTCCATTATCTTCTCCTACATCATACATTTCAACGATATTTGGATGGGAAAGACTAGAAGCAGCTAAAGCTTCTCTTTGAAAACGTCTTACAAATTTTTCATCACCTGCTAAATCACCACGAAGAACCTTAATGGCTACATCACGATCTAATATTAAATCATGCGCTAAATAAACATTAGCCATTCCACCTTCACCAATAGACTTAATTATTTCATATCGATCATTAATCTTTTGCCCCTTTGTTATCATTTTGTTTCACCCTCTTCATTCATTATTAAATATGCCATAGATATATTGTCTAATCCTCCTCGATTATTACATTTATGAACTAACTTAACGATTTTATCTTCAATATCTAATTCTTCATTTAAAACTTTCTCAATTTGTTCTTTTTCAAGCATGTTAGTAACTCCATCACTACACAAGAAGATACCATCGATATTCATATCACAATCAAAAATATCAGCTTCAATAGGATTATTAGCTCCTAAGGCTTTCATTAACACATTTTTTCTTGGATGATTCTTCGCTTCTTCTTCGGTTAATTCTCCTGCTGAAACCAATAGATTTACTAAAGTATGATCATAAGTTATTTTGTGTAAAATACCATTTTTTTCAATAAATCCACTAGAATCGCCAATATTAGCCATTAATAAATAATCCTTTGTCAAAATAGCCATAACCAAAGTTGTTCCCATTCCTTTGCTCTCTTCATGTTCTATTTGATATTTAAAAATCATATTATTAACTTCTTCAATAGCCTCATTAATAAACACTATAGCCTGTTCTTTATCCATTTTATAAAAGCGTTCTTGAAAATGATGCGATAAATATTTAATAACTAAGCTACTTGCTACCTCACCACAGGAATGTCCACCCATCCCATCAGCAACCGCTAAGAGATAATTTCCCTCATTATTTTTTACGATTATTACACTATCTTCGTTATGATCACGTACTTTTCCTGTATCTGTTAAATAAAATGATTTCATTACCTCACCTCTTTTGCCCTTAACTGTCCACATGCTGCTGATATCTTACCACCAAACTCACGTCTTATGGTAACACTTATCTTCTCTTTCTTTAGTATATCATAAAATTTCAAAATTTGCTCTTTTTCTGCTCTTTTAAATGAAATATTTTCTGTTTCATTATATGGAATCAAATTAACATAACAATTTTTTCCTCTTAGTAAATGTGCTAATTCTTTAGCATTTTCGATACTATCATTAACATTATCTAACATAATATATTCAAAAGTAACTCTTCTATTAGTTAAACGAATATATTCATCAACAGCCATCATCAATTCTTTAATAGGATATGCTTTATTAATAGGCATAATTTTATTACGTATTTCATCATTCGGTGCATGAAGACTAATCGCTAGATTTACTTGAAATGGTAATTTACTAAACTCATATATTTTTGGAACAATACCACAAGTTGATACGGTAATATGACGACTTCCTAAATTAATTCCCTTATTATAATTAACAATTTCAATAAATTTAATCAAGTTGTCATAATTATCAAATGGTTCACCTATTCCCATTACAACCACATGACTAATTCGTTTATTAATCTCTTTTTCTATTTTTAAAATTTGGCTTACCATTTCCCCAGATGTTAATCCCCGAACTTTTTTTAGTCTTCCACTTTCGCAAAAACGACAACCCATATTGCATCCAACTTGACTCGATACACATAAACTATTGCCATAATCATGATTCATTAAAACAGCTTCAATTAAATTTCCATCTTCTAATTTAAATAAAAATTTAAAAGTATCAACATCCTCTTCTTTTTTTAAGATATCAATATAATCAAAAGAAAAAGAATTTTCTAATTTATTAATTAACTCTTTACTCAAATTAGACATTTTTTGAAAAGAATCCACTCTTTTAACATATAACCAATCCATAATTTGACTTGCTCGATATTTTTTTTCATTATTCTTTATCAAAAATTCTTCTAAATCATGAATTGTCATTCCATAGATACTTTCCATACAAACACCCATCTTAATTGTAGAATTAAATACTTATTTTGTCAATTTTTTCATTTAAATATTATAAAAAGATATGTAAATATATACATACCTTATATAATTTTTTTAATAAACTAACCTATTA
>CAMNBS010000028.1 GCA_946533175.1 uncultured Clostridia bacterium | reverse complement strand
TTTGTTTCATGTATGTAACATAAATATCAACCGTCAATATAAGTTTAGCATAAAAAGTTATTAATGCATAGTGTTTCTTACGACATTTCTTGCGACATCATGATTTTTGAGAAAAAAATTGTAAAATTGATAGACATTAATATTGTTAAAGGTATATAATTTTCGTAAGGAACATTTGATGTGAGTGTCAATCTCCAATCTTGAAAAAGAAAGGAGGGATAACAATGAAGAAAAGAACTTTTATAATAAAAGTCCTTCACCTTATTGCTACCATTTTATTACTTTCTACCTTTTTGGTACTAGCAATAAAAATATAGACACTTTGCATTAGTAGAGTGTCACCATTAATTTTCTAGAGGTTGGCATTCACTTGCGAAATTGAATGTTCCTCATTTTTATTTTACGCAAGTTTCATCACTTACATACTGATAATAACACACAATTCTTAATTTTTCAAGCATATTTCAATTGAAATTATAGGATTGCATTTTAGTTATCTAATAATATCAATACATATAACGTTTTTTTAAAATAAAAATTGCTAACCACAGTGGGTTAGCAACTAATTACTAATTGGAGCAGATGACGGGAATCGAACCCGCGTCCTAGCCTTGGCAAGGCCATATTCGAGCCACTAAACTACATCTGCAAATATGTGGAGGGGCCAGACGGATTTGAACCGCCGATCAGGGAGTTGCAGTCCCACGCCTTACCGCTTGGCTATGACCCCACACAACACTTAATTATTATAGCAAAAGGAAAATATAAATGCAATTAAATTTCATAAATCTTTAACAAAATTTTACAAAAGCGCATCATACATATGTTTTTATTTTATTTCATCGATTATTTCTTCTTGATATTTTGAATTATATAAATCAACACTTTCCTTTTCTTCTTCAACTGGTTGATTAATCTTTGGTAAATCTTCAATCGTCTTTAATCCAAAATAATCTAAAAATTCACTGGTTGTTTTATATAAAATAGGACGTCCAGCTAGTTCACTTCTTCCACATTCTTTTAATAATCCCTTTGCTACTAATTTACGAATCAATTGTCCTGTCGCTACTCCCCTTATTTCATCAACTTCAATTCTAGTTATTGGTTCATTATAAGCCACAATAGCTAAAGTTTCTAAAGCACTATTAGATAAACGATTATTTTCTTCATTTACTAACAATTTTTGATAATACTTACTATGTTCACTTTTAGTTGTTAATTTAAATGTATTACCTAAAAAATGTAATCTTATCCCTCTATTTTTATTTTCATATTCTTTCTTTAAATTATTAATTAGCTCTATGGCTTCATCATGTTCAATTTCTAAAAGATCCATCATTTGATTAATTGATAGTCCATCATCTCCAACAACAAATAATAATCCTTCTAATACCGCTAACTTATTAACTTCTTCCATTTTTTCACCATCCAATTATATTGCTTCACAAATAATATTATCAAAATTTTCATCTTGCACAATTATCAATTCATGTTTTTTAGCCATTTCTAATATTGCTAAAAAAGTAACAACTATATATTCTTTACTTTTTATTTCAAATAAATCTTCAAAATTAACCTTTTTTACTTTTTTTAATTTTTCTTTTATATTTACAATACGATCCTCAATGCTTAACTCCTTTTTAGTAACCTTAGTACTAATTGGTTTTTCCAGTTCCGCTCTTTCCAAAAACTTTTTAAATGCATTAACTAAATCATCTAACGTAACATCACTAATTTGAACTTGTTTTTCAATATCTTGATATTCTTCTAAACTCGAAGGAATTTTTGTATAATAGTTAGACCTATCCTTCTCTAATTTCTTAAAATTCTCAACTTGATCTTTATATTGTTGGTATATTATTAAACGATTAATTAATCTTTCTTTTGGATCTTCTTCCTCCTCTTCTTCATCATCACCCGGTAAAAGCATTTTTGATTTAATTTCTAATAATTCCGATGCCATAACCAAATATGAACTTGCAATATCAAGATTCATTTCAGTTAATTTACGAATATATTCCAAATATTCATCAATAATTATTTCTAATTTAATATCTAAAATATCCATTTTCGCTTCTTTAATTAAATGCAGTAAAAGATCCATTGGCCCTTGAAAATTATCAAGACTAATTTCATACATGATATCACATCCTATACTTCTTTATTATAATCGAAAAATAGAAGAATTACTAGTATTCTTCATTTTTTTTGACTGCTAATTTCTTCTTTTTTTATTGTTTGATATACTTTACTCAACAATGATATTTCATGATCTATTTTTTGTGTATCATCATATGTATCATTTGTTATATTAATTATTTTTGGAATAGCTAATTGTAAATACAATAATCTTTTCTCTTGCAAAGATAACGGATTAATTTTTTCATAATTATGAAGAACATCACTTAATTCAACTTCATTATAATATTTTCGATATAACATAATTAAATCATAAATTGGACTATTAAAACAGGCTTTATCCCAACTAATCAAATAGTGATTTTCATTAACAATTAAATGCTCTAAAGATATATTATTATGAGTCAAAGAAATTCTCTCTTTTTTTTCATCCTTTATTTTTATATACCATTCATTTAATGTTTTATCTGCATAATCAAGTAAATAATAAATTAAAGAAATATTTCTTACTAATAAATACATACTTGGACTTAAAAAAAATTCTTTATCAATTAAATCATTAAGCTGTAAATAGTATTCTTTAACATTATTAATCTTCTTTAATAGATCTTCATAATCTTTTTTTATTTCATCCAGATCTATTTCTTTATAAAAAGATGTTTTTTTATGTAATTTAGCTAAAATCATAATTAAATCATTCAGCTTCTGTTCTTCTTTTTGAGAATTATCATCAATATATTCTAATATATCATAATTATCATTCTTATTATTATAATTAGAAGGAAAGTTATCAAAATCTCTCGATAATAAATATCGATAAATATCATAATTACTGGTATTTAATTTTATTGCATAAGAATGATTATTATCATTAATAATATAAACCTTCTTTTTCTTTTGATAAGAAATTGGGTGGAGATGATGTTTTTTTATTACTTCATATATTTCTCTATTCATCAGTACTTGGAATAATTAACTTAACTCCTGGTTTAATATTCGATAAATCATTATAATCTTCTAAATCCTCTTTAGTTACTTTATATTTATTAAGTATATCATCTAATGTTTCATTTTCAACAACAACATATACTCGATATATAGAATATTCTTTATCATTAGAAGTTTCCTTAAATAAATCTAAAACATCCGATTTTTTTTCTTCCTTAGAATCTGTATTCAAGTTTTTTTCTTCAGCAATATTATTGACTTCTAATGTCTCTTCTTGTTTCTCCATAACTACTTCTCTTTCTTCTTTTACAGGTATTTCCTCCTGATAATACAAATCATCTAATAATAAATCTATTTTAACTCTTAAAATATTATCATTGATAATTTCATAATAAAAGTCATCAATACTAATACTTGCTTTTTTGGTATCATATTTATCATCTACAGTAATATCAACAGGCATAGGATAAGAAAAATCATCATGCAAATCATCTACTTTATGACACCCACGAACAATTAATTCTCCCTTGATATTATGTGGATTAACAAATTTTAAAGTATCGTCTAACGCAATACTTTCAATTTCTCCAATTCGATCATTAAAAGTAATATCTTTATTAAAAGGTATAATTTTATTCATAGTATCCTCTCTTTCATTAAAATATATGAAAAAAAAGATTTTTTAGACATATAAATGATTATTCTTAATGTAATCATCTATTTCTTGATCTAAAAAATCCTTTGTGCTTTTCTTTTTTTGAATTAATTCTCTTACTATTGATGATGAAATATCAATTTGTAAAGATAAAACAGTAAAATTATCTTGATACTTTGAATACTTTCTTTGAATAATATCATAAACATCAGTAGAATTGCGCGTTACAATTGTAAAACGATATGTTTTTAAAAGATATAGATAATGATCAAATTGATCAATATTCTCTAAAATATCACTACCAAGAATAATTTCAATATTATGATATTTATTTTTTAAAAGATCAACTATTCGATAATCAAAATAAGAATAATCTTTCATAATATCATCAATTTCTAAAAAAGAATATTTTTTTGTATAAAATCTTAACATCGCTATCCGATTATATAATGATACAAGATGTTTAGCTTTAGTATTAACTGGAATAAAAATAATCTTTTTAAAACGGTTTTGTAATTCAAGACATATTTCTAAATGAGCTTTCGTTGGAGGATTAAAACTACCAACAAAGATACCATACATAACTTCCCTCTTCTTGATAATTATCCTATCACAACAGTCAAAAAAGAGCAAGATAATCTTACTCTTTACTTTCTAACATCTTTACAATACTTATTCCATAACCTTTTTGTGGATTATCGACAATTGTATGTGTTACAGCACCTATTATTTTATTATTTTGGATAATTGGACTACCACTCATTCCTTTAATAATACCACCTGTAGTATTAATTAAGCGTTCATCAACGACTTTAATTAAAAAGTTTTTGGTATCATGCTTTTTATCAATAGAGAGGATTTCTATATCAAAGTGTTCTTTTTTATTATTATCAAGAACAGTTATTATCTCTGCTTTCCCTATTTTTACATCATCTAAATTACCAACTTCTAATAAAGAATCACTCTTGATTTCTTTATTAAGTTTTCCATATATTCCTGTTTCTAAATTATATTCGATATCACCATACACATCATGATAATTTAATTTAGCATTTTTTTCACCAGGATTACCAATGCTAGCTTTCGTAATACTTGTTATTTTTGAAGAAAAAACTGATCCCTTTAAAAGGGTAAAATTATAACCACTAGCTGCTTCAATTATTTCATGACCTAAAGCTCCATAGGTATTATTAATTGGATTAATATATGTTAGTGTTCCTATACCCGTTATACTATCTTTTACATATATTCCTGTTTTATATCCACCTTGCTTATCTTTTGAAAGCTTTAAAATAGTCGATAATTCTTTTTCGTTACGTATATAAGTTAATTTTACCTGAATATTTGCTTTATCACTATTAATATTATTGACTAAATCCAAAACACTGGTAACTTTTGAATCATCTATTCGAATAATTCGATCGCCAATTCGAAGTCCAGCATCATAAGCAATTTCTCGTCCATTAACTTCATAAAAACCAACAACAAAAACACCATTTGATTGGACTTTAATACCAATATTTTCCCCACCAGGGATTAAATATTCCGCGTAAGCAAAGGTATTAAAGGGAAGAATAAGAAAAAGAGATGTTAAAAAAATTAGTAGTTTTCTTTTAAAATTCATACTATCACTCCATTTAAAATCAACTACACTATTATTATTAGTGAATAATTTATTTTCATACTTCAAAATAAATGTTAATTTTTAACAAAAAAATTAGATTTTACTCTAATTTTCTTCATTTTTACTTTTTTCACTTATTGGCTTTATTCTCTCAATAAGACCATATTTTTCATTATAAAAATTAAATAAAATTTTAATTGCACCAACAACTGGTGTAGCAATAATCATACCAACTATACCAAAATAATGCTGAAAAACTAATAAACTAATAACAATCGTAATTGGGTGAATATCAGTAGCTTTACCAACAACAATTGGATTAATAATATTACCCTCCATAAATTGAACAATAATAATTGTAATTAAAGCAATAATTCCACACATAGGACTAATGGAAAAAGCTACAATAATAGTAGGAATACCACCAATATATGGTCCAAAATAAGGAATAATATTCGTTATACCACAGAAAATAGCAAATAAAAGCGGACTATTAATACCACTAAGTATTAAACCTACAAAGGTAAAGAAAGCTACTAAAAGAGAGGTAAACAAAGTTCCACTCACATAACCACGAGCCATAGCATTTAATTCATTAAGAACGCGAGATGCTTCACTTTTATATTTTACAGGAATCCAACTTTTAAGACGATTTGTTATTTTATCAAAATCAAGGGAGAAATAAAAACCAATAAGAATTCCTAAAGCTACACCTGCTCCACTTGATAATATTTTAGTTATGGTATTAATTATACCTGATAAAGAATTAGAAGTTATATTATTACCAAAAGATTCTATCTGAGTAATAATATTATTCTGAATTGTATTAAGATCAATTTCGCTATCTTTAAATTTACTAAATATATTCGTAATAAAATCTTTTATCTTAATTAAGAAAACGGGAACTTGACCAATAAGATCTTTTACTTGCGAAATAAACTCTGGAACAACTAAAACAATCAAAAGAATTAAAACTAAGATAAAAGCAATATATACTAGTGCCGTTGCTAATCTTCTTTTAATATTATTTTTTTCTAAACCTCTTATCATTGGTTCAAAAAGCCATGCAATACCAAGTCCAAGAAATAATGGCATGCAAATACTAAGAACTGTACCTAAAATATTAAGAATTTGCGTTTTTTCTAAAAAGACAAATCCAAAAACAACAATACCACATATTGATAAAATTAATAATATTTTAAGAATAACTCGAGCGGTTTGAATTAAGGCATTTAAGTTTTTATAATCTATTTTATTTTTTTTATCATCCATATTTACTCCTCAATTATTATTATACCATTTTTTTAAAAGAATAGAAATATTTTTTATTTAATTAACATTGCATCACCAAAAGAGAAAAAACGATAATTATTTTCAATAGCAATTTTATATGCTTTTAAAATATTATCTTTACCAGCTAAAGCAGATACTAGCATAACCAAAGTACTTTTAGGAAGATGAAAATTAGTTATTAATCCATCAATCGCTTTAAAAGAAAATCCTGGATAAATAAAAATACTCGTATCTCCTTCCATTGGAACAAATAAATCATTTTTTTCTAAGATTGTTTCCAAAGTTCTAACACTAGTTGTCCCAACAGCATAAATTTTGCCACCATTTCGGCGAACTTCATTTAAGGTATCACAGGCATCCTTTGTAACAATAAAATGCTCACTATGCATTTGATGTTTAGATACATCACTAACCATTACAGGACGAAAAGTTCCTAATCCAACATGTAGTGTTACATGCACAATTCTAATACCTTTATCTTCTATTTTTTGTAATAATTCTTTGGTAAAATGAAGCCCAGCTGTTGGAGCAGCACTAGAACCATAATCTTTAGCATAAACCGTTTGATACATGTCTTGATTTTTTAATTTTTCATGAATATAAGGAGGAAGTGGCATTGTACCAAGATGTTCCAATATTTCCATTAATATTCCATCATACAAAAGTTCAACTTCAGTAAGACCTTCATCTTTAACAGTAATAACTCTGGCCTTTAATAATCCTTCTCCAAAAGATACAATTGTTCCTTCTTTAAGTCTTTTTTGTGGTTTAGCAAGACATTCCCAATTATTATCTTTAATATTTTTTAAAAGTAATAGTTCAATAACAGCACCGGTATCCTCTTTAACACCAATAATTCGAGCTGGAATTACTTTAGTATCATTAATAACTAAAGCATCACCACTATTTAAATAATCAATAACATCCAAAAAGGATTTATGTTCTACTTCCCCAGTTTTTTTATCTAAAACTAAAAGTTTAGCAGCATCTCTTTTTGTAAGAGGTGTTTGGGCAATTAATTCTTTAGGTAATTCATAATCAAAATCATCTGTACTCATATTATAACCTCCACAACTTAATATTATTATACATTATTTTAAAAAAAAGAAAAGTTTTTTCAAAATAAACGATTTTGATATTCAATTCCTAAATGCTCATAAGCTTTAGGAGTTACAACTCGACCTCTTGCAGTTCTTTTAATAAAACCATTTTGTAAAAGATATGGTTCATATACATCTTCAATTGTTGATATTTCTTCTCCAATACTTGAAGCAATAGTCTCAATACCAACCGGTCCACCATTAAACTTTTCAATAATCGCGCGAAGAAATTGATGATCAGTTTCATCAAGTCCTATTTTATCAACTTTCAAGCGATCTAATGCTTTATCAGTTATGTCATCATTAATCTCACTTAAACCTTCTACAAGAGCAAAATCACGAACTCTTTTAAATAATCGATTGGCAATTCTTGGAGTTCCCCTACTACGTCTAGCTAAAGATAAACTAGCACTATGACTAATTGGCATCTCTAAAACTCGACTAGTTCTTTCAATAATTAATTGTAATTCATCCTCATCGTAATATTTAAGTTTACAGGTAATACCAAAACGATCACGTAATGGACTCGTTAAATCTCCCGCACGGGTTGTTGCCCCAACTAAAGTAAATGGTGGCAAATCAATTTTAATACTTCGTGTATTGGTATCATTACCAACCACAATATCCAAAGTGAAATCTTCCATTGCTGGATAAAGTATTTCCTCAATAAATCGTGGCATACGATGTATTTCATCAATAAATAATACATCACCAGGTTCTAAAGTTGATAATATGGCTGCTAAATCACCAGACTTTTCAATCGCTGGTCCAGAAGCAGTTTTAAGCTTTGTTCCCAGTTCGTTAGCAATAATATTAGCTAAAGTGGTTTTCCCTAATCCAGGTGGACCATATAATAAAACATGATCCAGTGGTTCATTTCGCATTTTCGCTGCTTCAATAAAAACTTTAATATTCTCTTTAACTTCACTCTGTCCAATATATTCATCTAAACTTTCCGGCCTAATATTAAGATCGGTTAAATCTTCTTTTTGTAAATTACTATCTAAGATATCTTCTTCCATTATTAACCTCCTTTTATTTATTATTAAATCTCAATAAATATCCATCCAAATCCTGTATTAAAAATTCTTTATCATAATAAATTTTTCCCATAACTTCATATTCATGAGTTGTAAGTTCAAGAAATATGGGAATATTGTTTTCTTTTATTATACGATACATTTCATCAACATTTGATACACTCATTGATAAATTAATACCACGACCATATGGATACTCTAAATTTCCTGTATTCCAATGATTATTATTTTCTTCAATCATAATTTGATTATCTTCTAGTTCTAAAAAACAAAATTTATCTTTTTTTCTTTCATATTTAACTCTAAAGCCAAGCTTTAAATAAAAATCTTTACTCTTATTAATATTTGAAACACTTAGTTCTGGTATAAGACTATTAAATTTCATTTTACTTACCTACTAAAAGTCGTAAAGCTTCCTTAATTTGTTCTTCAACCTTTAACTCACGATTAACTTTTGGAAGAATACTTTTAATATCTTTATCTTTATAACCTAATCCCGCTAAAGCATCATGTAATTCATCAGTTGTATCGACAATTTGAATACTTTGATCAACAATTAATTTACCTTTTAAATCCAAAATCATTTGTCGCGCTAATTTATCTCCAATTTTAGGGAATTTCTTTAAATATAAAATATTCTCTCGATTAATAGCATCTGCTATCCCATTCATACTTCCCATAGCGATTATTGGAAGAGCCATCTTAGGACCTAATCCCTTAACATTAATCAGTTTTAAAAACAATTCCTTCTCTTCCTTCGTTTTAAAACCATATAAGCTTTCTTCATCTTCTCTAATATACTGATAAACATATACCGTATATTCATGATTACTTTCAAATGAATAAGGATTTGGTGTATATATTTCATATCCTATTCCATTATTATCTAAAATAATACTTGTACTATTAATATCACTAATTGTTCCTTTTATATAATTATACATATATCCTCCTAATCAAAATCCTTTAATATTTCTACTAATTCTTCTATTTTTTCATTATCTTTTTCATAAGTATTATCAAACCAATCTGGTAATTCTTGTTTGTTTACAACATCCTTTTTAACGGGAATAGTCTTTTTAATCTTTTTATGTTCTCGACGAGCAATATCCATCGCTTCTTTAACAGTTTCAATATTTAATCTTTTCCATTGTCCAGCAATAGTTTCAATAAATTCTTTATTCAATTTCTTATTATTAATTTTTAAAACATAATCAATTAAAACATTTACCACTCCAGGAGATAATTTTTGATCAATCATCAAACTTTCAATAATTTTCTTATCCCGATTAGTTGGTTCAGCATTATTATAAAAACTTTTTAAAAATTCATATGGACTAACATTTTCAAAGGTATAAATCATTTTGGCAATATTTGAACTACTTCCTTCTGGTTCTTTTAAATATTCTGGTTGTTTATTATAAATAAGTGTTGGTAATTTTCCATTATTCTCAAATTGATAAAAGTTCCGACAAGATTCTCGTAATTCATTAGCATCAATCATTCCTTTTTCATTAATAGCATTACGAACTAACCCTTGCATATTTAAATTATCAATTTTATAAAGATAAGCTAAATCAATAATTAATTCCACTGTTTCACTATTAAAACACTTAGAACTAGTCATTCTATTAGGAATACCACTAATAATTAAATTGATATCAATATTACCATTAATTTCAATCTTTCTAGTTTTATCTTTAATAACATCATCATTATTATAAGAATAACCATTAACACTAGTAAATACTTTATCAAAGCTTGTAGTAATATCTTGATAATCTTTTGTATTAACTTTCTTTGTTCGATATTTATTAACAATATTTTCATACTCCATTTTACCAAGATTATTATATAAAACAACATTTAAAATAGGATGATTTAAAAATTCATTAGCTGATAATGGTGAATATAAAACATAAATATAGCTGTTAATCTTATCTTCACGATAAAAAGTTTTTAATAATCCAATCGCTTCCAATTTTTTTCGAGCATCAACTATTGTATCCAAATTAACCAACATTAAACTCATCAAATGATGATGTGTTAACACATCACTTTCAACATCATTATCACGCAAATCATTACACAAAGTTAAATACAAATTAATAGCTGTAACCCCAATTATTGGTTGATAAAGTGATACTAATAAATCCTTTTTACGATTTTCAATAAAAGCTCGATTAAATACTTTATAAGTATCAGCAGGAAGAATACTTCGCACTTTATCACCACCTTGTAAGATAATTATAACAAAAAGAATAGAAATAATCTATTCTTTGACAACTTTTTTAATTAATGTTTTGTTCATCTGTACTCACATTATTACTTTCTAAGAAAAATGAAGTTTTACATATCTAAAACTTCACTATGAGATCCAGTGTTTACCAAAATCAAAATCAATTTATCTTCATCTTCCACTATAAATCGAAACTCAATTAAAAGTTATCATTATGAACGTACTTTTGATTGTTTTTTCTTTATTTTTCAACGTTTTAATTAAAAAAGTCTGGAGCTAAGTTTTTCTACTCTTAATATCAGCTCTAAATTATCACTTAATATACAATTCTATTAATTGGAACATCAATAGTTGGGCGAACACCATTATCCATATTATCAGCTCTTTGGGTATTAACATTACGATTGCCTGATTGAATATATAAGATTGATTTAAAATCATTATATCCCTTTTTTGCATTTGAAGTTTCAAGCCATGAACCATACGTTGGTCTATTAACTGGACTAGCGTAAAGTGTTCCTTCAAACAAAAATTTACAAGCGCTTAACTCTCCGTCTTCAAAGCTTCCTATTTGCGTTAGTCCACATCCATACATTAATTCCTGTGCTGTAAGTAATCTTGCCGCGTATCCAGTATAAGAAAATGATGATGGTAAATCATTTTCTCCATCATTTGCGGAATTTGAATTATGGATATTTCCAAATTCTGCAAGAACAGCTCTCGTTTCGCTCTTTAACGCTATATTATCCCACATACTTGTAGTTGGCAGATTTGTTATTGCCGTTACAGGTCCATGCCAGTTTTCACCACTCAAATCATATGCTGAACCATTATAACTATTTTGCCCATTTATAGTATTACTGTAATAAATAAGTGTTGCATATGTATTATCAAATAATTTATTAACTGTATCATAATATGGGCTCACATAATAAAATCTTTCGGTATAGTCTCCATTTTTGCTAACTTTGCAATCAAACGCGTCTCCTGGTGTTAATGTGCTTGTTCCTAGCTCTACTGCATTTCCATATGTAATTGTCGTATTAGTCCCTGTATATCCGTCAGCATTACAACCATATCCACTACCTTGATTACAAGTTTCTGTATGTAAATATGCAACATTTGTTACTCGCTTACAAATTGGTGTAATTGGTTCTTCTACCCACACACCTTCATTGGCTTCTACTTTTACTTGAAAAGATATTCCACCACTTGATAAACTATTCCATTCTG
>CAMNBS010000027.1 GCA_946533175.1 uncultured Clostridia bacterium | reverse complement strand
GAGTGTCTAAACTTGTTAGTGTTAAATTAGAAAATTAAAAAAAAGAGAGTTTTAAACTCTTTTTTATTTTTCGTTTGAATATAACCAATTATTAACGGCTGTTTCATATTGAGAAGATATTTCTTCATCATTAAATGTTAAGCCATATTTTTCTCTTAAATCAATCATTGCTTTATATTGAGATTTATCATCATCATTCATTTCTTTTTCTACTAAAGCATCAATAATTGTTTGTTTTACAGTAGCTAATTCTGGTTTAGCTTTTTCATTATTTTTATATATAATATGATATCCATAAGATGACTGAATGGTTTTAGTTGTATATTTTTCTTTAGCAAGATTTAAAACAGCTTCTTCAAATTCAGCATTAAATCTTTTGGTCATTTCTCCTTTATTGAAAGTTCCAATTAAACCACCATTACTTGCTGTTGCGGAATCTTCTGAATATTCTTTAGCTACTTCAGCAAAACTTGTGCCAGCATTTAATTTTTCATAAATTTCTTTAATTTTACTTTGAGCTTTGTCTTCTGCTTCTTTCTTTTCTTCATCAGTCATATCACCAGTTGAATCTATTTTTACTAAAATATGACTAACTGTTACATCACCATAGATATTATCTTTATAATATTTTTCAATATCATTATCTGAAATTTTTTCTTTCAAATAGTCTTTAGTGGCTAAAGTCTTTTTATAATTAGCTGCAATCATTTCCTTAAATTCATCAATATTTGTATAACCAAAATTTTGAATATTTTTTAATAATTCTTCATCGGAATTTCCATAATACATACGGTATATTTTTAATTGATTTTCAACATAGGCATCAACATTTTCATCATCTTGATATTCTAAATCCAAGATTTTTTCATCTATTGTTTGGATTAGATAATTTGTGGCATATCTTGTTTTTAACTCTTTATATAAATCATCTACCGTAATATTTAGTTCCTCCTTATTAAAAGTCACTATTTTTTCATTGGCTGTAGTTGGTGTTGGATCACTTCCACAACCAGTTAGGGCTGATATAATCAAAATACCAGACATTATTTTAATAATTTTTTTCATAACTGTTCCTCCGTTAATACATTAATAATAATACCAAATTTCATTAAAAAAAACAACAATATTTACATATTTTCTATACTTTGCCCTCACCATTTTCAATATTTACCATAAAATAAATCGAATATATAAAAAAGGAGGAATTAAATTATGTATAATAACTATGCATCTTCTTATGCTATTGTTTTAGTTTTATTTATCTTACTAGTAATCATTGTTGGGGCTTATATTTAATAGAGAAGGGGGTGTCGTGATGAACGAAATGGATAAACATTGTAATAATAACAATAATAATGGATCAGCTTTTTTAATTGCAGTAGTACTTTATATTTTATTGGCAATTATTATAGGATCTAGAAATAATAACTATTGTTTTTAAAAGAGACTTATTGGTCTCTTTTATTGTATTTTTCTTTCTATTTGAATTACTTTGCCAATTAGTTTAATTTTATTAAGAATAATTTGTTCATTATCTTCTAATATATAAAATCCATCTTGATATAAATATTGCATTATTCGATATTTTTTATTGATGATAAAAAGACCTAAATCATTGTTATTGATTTTTTTGCTTTTTTCAATAATTAATAAGTCTCCTTTTAAAATTCCTCTTTTATAGAAAGCATTATTTTTAAGTTTAAAAGCTAAATATTTTTGATTTTTGTTTAAAAGAATATTTATTTCATCGTTACTATTAATGCTTTTAATAATTTTTAATCCTTTAGTATAATCATTTGAATAATTATTAATAATTAGTTTATTTTTACTGTTTCTAATTAAATATTTTTGCTGTTCTAAAGAAATTAAGTATTGTGATATAGAATTTGTCGATTTATAGCCAAATTTCTTTTGTAAGTAGCGAATTGATGGCATAAGTTTATTTTGGTTATAAAAAGTAATAATTTCTTGTAATATTTTTTCTTCTTTTTCTGTCATAAATACACCTATATAAACACTTGTTCATATATCATATATCATCATTTTCTTTATATCAATATATATTTTAAAAAAAAGAAAAGTATTTCATTTTATTGATTTACTATTTTTATCATAATATCGGGAGGATAAATGAAAGGAAAGTATTGCATTATACAAGATGATTTAAAAGATTGCGGTGTATGTTCATTATTGTCAATAATTAAGTTTTATGGAGGAAATATTTCAAGAGAATATTTAAGAGAAATAACTAAAACAGATAAAAATGGGGTTAATGCTTTAAATCTATTACGAGCAGCTCGGGAAATAGGATTTGAAGCATTTGGATTTAAAGGTAATATTAAAAATATTGATCAAAGTAAATTACCAGTAATTGCGCATGTTATTCTTAATCAAAAATTTACGCACTTTGTTGTTATTTATGAAATTGATTTGGTAAAGAAAAGTATTTTAGTAATGGATCCAGCGAAGGGATATGTCAAAATGTCTTTTAAAGAATTTATGAATATTTCGAGCAATTATTTTTTAATACTTAAACCTAAACAAGAACTACCTAAATTAGAAAATAATAATAAAAATTTTTTAGTCAATATCAAGGAAATACTTTATAAATATAAATTAGTGTTATTTAGTGTTATTTTTATGTCTTTTATCTTTACTTTTTTAAATATTCTAGCTTCATATCATTTTAAATTTTTATATGATGAAGTGAATATGCATGAGATTGATTTTAAAGTAATTTTCTATATTTTAATATTATTGGAGTTATTTCGTTATCTCATTTTTCTTTTTCGTAATCATTTAATTAATAGTTTAAACTTTATTCTTGATCAAGAATTAATTAATGATGCATATAATCATATCATTCACCTCCCATATCTATATTATAAAAATCATACTAATGGAGATTTATTAAAACGAATTAATGACTTATCTAATTTAAAAGAATTAATAAGTAATCTATTTGCCAGTATTATTATTGATTTATTATTAGCATTAATTATATTAATTATTATGTTAAAAATTAATTTTTCATTAGGCTTAGTTATTATTATAACTTTGTTTATGTATATTGTTATTTCAATAATTAGTAATAATATAGTTAATAAAATAATTAAAGATAATTATGTATTAGCATCTTTAGTAAATAATTTTTTAATGGAAAGTTTAGCATCTTTTGAGACAATTAAAAATCTTTCTTTACAAAATTATATTATTAATGCATTTAATAAAAAATATGGAGAATATAATCAAAATAGTGAAAAAATAGTTAAAATAATAAACTTAACAAATACTTTTAAAAATATTGTTTTGTCAATAGGAACTTTAGTAGTCATATACTTAGGAATTATATCAATAAAGAATATGACTATAAATATAACTTTTTTAATAACTTTTATTAGCTTATCCAATTATTTAATTCAACCGGTGAAAAATATTTTAGATTTACAATTATTGTTTTTAGAGAGTAAAGAATCTATTCGTCGAATAAAAGAAATATATGCTATTCCGATAGAGGTTACTACTTTAAATAAAAAAAAGAGTTTTCCAAAGTTGAGTGGTCGAATAGAAATTGATAACTTAAGTTATTCTTATAATGGCATAGATAAAATAATTAATCATTTTTCTATGGAAATTAAAGAGGGAAGTAGGGTATTGATTTATGGAAAAAGTGGTTGTGGTAAAAGTACATTAATGCATTTGTTAATTAAGTATATTAATAGTAACTATGAAGGAAATATAACTATTGGTGGTTTTGATATGAAAGATTTAGATCTATATACTTTAAGACAAAATATATGCTATGTATCACAAAATGAATATTTATATACTGATACAATTTATGAAAATATTACATTAGGAAGAAAAATAAAATATGAACAGTTTCTTCAAATAGCTAAGGGAGTTTTTTTAAATGAGATTATTAAAAATAGTAATTTAGGATATGATTTTTTTATTGAAAGCAATGGTGAAAATATTTCTGGTGGCGAAAGAAAGCGAATTATTATTGCTCGTAGCCTTTTAACTAAGGCGAATATTTATATTTATGACGAAACATTTTCAGGAATTGATATAGAAAAAGAACGGGAGATATTAAAATATATATTTCAATTATATAAAGATAAAACTTTTATTATTATTAGTCATCGTATGAGTAATATTGATCTTTTTGATAATAAGATAGCTTTTGAAGGAGGATGTTGTGAATCCAAATAAGATTATTCGATTAATGGTCCATTATAATTTATGGTTTATTATTTTACTTTTTTTATTATTTAGCCTTTTATTGTTCATAAAAAAAAGTCATTATTATGAAAATATTATTCAATCAATGGGAGATAATAAGGCAATAATGATTGTTGATAAGAAGTATATTAATTTAATTAAAAATAAAAAAAATATAATAATTAAGGATCTTGAGGTTGATTATAATATAGAAAAAATAGAAGAAAACGAGAATAATTATTTACTATATATACAATTTGAGATGGAGATAGTATTTAATGATATTAGTAAATATAAAGTTTTTTTAGAAAAGGAAAGTATTTTAGAATATTTTATACGCATTATTAAGGAGGATAAATGAAAAAAATAAGCGAACAAGAATTAGCAAGAATTAATGGGGGAATGAGTGTTACAGCAATAATTGGTATTGGTGTTTTAGTTACTTTTATAGCAGGAATTATTGATGGTATTGCAAGACCACTTAAATGTAATTAAAGGAGGATAGAATGAAAATAGAAGATTATAGTATGATTAAAATATATGGAGGAGGACTTAATATTACTGGTTCTATTATTAATTATTTTACGGTATTTATTAAAACAGTATATGGCATTGGTCAAGGTTTAGGAGGAGCAGTAAGACGTATTGCTACAAAGAAAGTATGTTCAATTTAATTATAGATAAAAATGACTGTAAAATGGTGCAAATTATTAAAATTATTTTAATTATCTTATTATGTTCATTAATTTTATATCTTAGTAGTTTCTTTTTTCAGGCAATATATAATTTAGGAGTATATTTAGGAACCTTTTTGCACCATTTGTATGTAATTGTTTGTTAATGGTACTCCTATTGTGCTTTTTTCATAAAAAATATCGAATATTTTAGAAAAAAATGCTATTTTTTGTTGTAAAAGTAACAAAAGTCTGTTATAATTTATTTGATTTTGTAATTGAAGGGAGGGAGAAAAATGACACATGTAGCTGTTAAGAATGGTAATCTAGATGGTGCTTTAAGAAAATTTAAACAAAAAGTAGCAAGAGATGGCATCCCTTCAGAAATAAAAAAAAGAGAAGCATATGATAAGCCAGGAATAAAAAGACGTGAAGCTAAAAAAGCTGGTATTAAAAACTCACGTAAACGTGAAAAGAATAATAGAGACTAGAAATAGTCTTTTTTCTTTAAATTGTTGAGTTATTTCAAGAAATAATTTATAATAATGGTTAGGAGGAAGAATTATGTATGACAAGATAAAAACAAGTATTGTTGAGGCAATGAAAGAGAAAAATACTTTAAAAGTACAAACGTTAAGAGGAGTAAAAGGGGAAATAGATTTAGAACATATTAATAAGAAAGTAGAAATTAATGATGATTTGGTTATTAGTGTTATTTCTCATCAAATAAAAACGAGAAAGGAATCTATTAATGAATTTAAAAAAGGTAATCGTGATGATTTAATATCTAAAACCGAAGATGAAATAACTTTATTACAAGAATATCTACCTAAACAATTAAGTAATGAAGAAGTAATAGCTATTTTAGATGAAGCTTTTGATAAAGTTCACCCAACATCTTCTAAAGATATGGGAAGCATTATGCGCGAAGTAACACCAAAATTAAAGGGCAAAGCTGATATGTCACAAGTAAGTAATCTTATTAAAGAAAGACTTGCTAGTTTATAATATGGATGATTTATATCTCTATGAGAAAGAATTGATTAATAAAGGTATTACTTTAATCGCAGGAGTTGATGAGGTCGGTCGTGGGCCATTAGTTGGTCCAGTTGTAACGGCAGCGGTTATTTTACCTATAAATTATAGATTAGAAGGACTTACTGATTCAAAAAAGCTTTCAGAGAAGAAAAGAGATAAGTTTTATGATATTATTATGCGTGATGCTATTAGTGTTAGTATTGGCATGAAAGACGCTAAAATAATTGATGAAATAAATATTTATGCGGCAACTAAATTAGCAATGATAGATGCTATTAATGGTTTATCAGTAAAACCTGAGCATGTTTTGATTGATGCTATGCCTTTAGATATTGATATTCCAACGACTTCTATTATTAAGGGAGATGCTAAAAGCTTGTCAATCGCAGCGGCTAGTGTTATTGCTAAAGTTACCCGTGATCGAATGATGTATGAAATGGATAAAAAGTATCCAATGTATCATTATAAAAAGAATAAGGGATATCCAACGAAAGAACATCTTGATGCCATAAATAAATATGGAATAATTTCCGGATATCGTTTAACATATGGACCAGTAAAAGACTATTTAGAGAAGAATAAATAGTCTTTTTTGTTATATCTTGTAAATAAAAAAAAAATTTAGTACAATGAATGTGATATAAAATATATGGAGTATACATGATGAAAAAATTAGAAACTTTAATTAATAAAATTGATTATAGCTACTTAGAAGAATTTTCTTATATAATTCTCATGTTTTGGGCTGTTTCTCCAATAGTTGAGTATGTTATTAAACAGTTTTTTCCTGTTTTAAACAAACTTTATTTTTCGTTAATAATATATATTATTGGTATTTTAGGTTTCATTGAATATCTTGTTTATTTTTTTAAACAACGAAAAGATGGGAGATTAACTAAAAAGAAATATCTTTGCGAAATTCTTTTAATCATTCTTTTATTTTTGGGAATAATATCTTCTCTTTTTAGTAAAAATCCTAGACTATCTTTTTTAGGAGAATCATATCGTCGTGAAGGTTTAATTGTCTATATAATGTACATTGGTTTTATTTTGATATCATCTATTATAAAACAAGAAAAATATAAAAAAAATCTTGTTGGTATGATTATTATTTCGGCTCTTATTATAACAATATTGCCACTATTTAGAAGTGATTTTTCTTATATGAAATTTGCTAATATTTTTTATAATTCGAATCATTATGGCTATTTTTTAATGCTTTCTGTTATACTTTCGGCTAATATGTTTGTAGACAATGATAAGATAAAACAATTTTTTTACTTTTTAGCCTACATTTTTCTTTTATATCTTTTAATACGAAATGATACTTTTGGTTGCTATTTAGCAGTAATGATTAGTATTGTTAGTTTGCTTATTTACTCTTTAATAAAAAAATATCATAGATTAAATGTTATAATTGTTTTCGTTTCTTTTATTCTTATTTCTTTTATTGTTTCACATTATGATATTAAAGTAGGTGAAAGATTATATTTTGAAAATACCAAAGGAACAATTATTCATAATATTAATAAATTATTTAGTGATGTTAATGATGTTATCAGTAATAAACCAAAAAGTGAAAAATCTGATTCAGCTGGTTCGAATCGCGGTTTTTTATGGCGAAATGCTATTAATTATACCCTTGATCATCCAATTATAGGGGGAGGAATGGAATGCTTAAATGAATATTATCATACTTTATCAATTTATCATAATGATCGACCACATAATGTTCTTTTAGAAATATCTGCTTTTATAGGTATTCCTGGTGCTTTAGTATATCTTTCTTTAATTATAATTTTAGCATGGAATAATTTAAAAAATATTAAAAATAATAATATTAATATTACCATTTATTTTACTGCTATGTGTTATTTTATTTCTTCAGTATTTGGTAATAGTATGTTTTATACATCACCATACTTTATGATATTATTGGGTTTATTAATTAGTTTGTATAAAGAGAATGTAAATAATTCTAACATATAATTTTTGACAAAATAATACCTTTGTTTTTTATAAAATTAAAATATGAAAAGAACAATAGGCATTATTTTTTTAATTATATCTTTTTTTAGTGTTGATGCAACAATTAGTTATATTAAGAAAAATAAAGAATCTTTAAATAATATTTCGGAAATTCGAGCAGTATATATTTCATATTTAGAATATTATAATAATTTTTATAGTGGTGGAAAAACAATTAATCAAGCAAAAATAGAAAAAATGATTGATAATATTGAAATGGATGGTTTCAATACTATTATTCTACACGTGAGTCCTTTTTCTGATAGTATTTATGAATCTGAGATTATGCCATATTCACATACATTAACTGGTACGGAAGGAAAAAATCCTGGATTTGATTATTTAGAATATTTTATTACTATTGCTCATCGTCATAACATGCTTTTATATGCTTGGCTTAATCCATATCGTATTAGCTTTGATAATAATATTGAAAAAATAAGTAAAGAAAATCCAGCTTATAAACTTTTAAACACATCAAGTGTAATGGTCAATAAGGAGGGAATTTATTATAATCCTAGCAGTGAAATTGTTAAAAACTTAATTGTTCATCAAGTAGAGGAAATAATTAATAAATATGATGTTGATGGTATTCACTTTGATGATTATTTTTATATGCAAAAAGATATTGATCAAGAAGAGTATCAAAATTATCAACAAAATAATGGTGAAATGAGTTTAAAGGAATTTCGACTTCATCATACGAATGACTTAATTAAACGTATATATAAATTAATTAAAATGAAAAAGGCTAATATTATTTTTTCGATTGCTCCTGATGGAAATATTAATAATAATTATCAATATCATTATGCTGATGTAAAAACTTGGTTAAATAATGAAAATTATATTGACATGATTATGCCTCAATTATATTATGGTTTTAATAATGAATATTTATCTTTTATGGATAGTTTAAAAAAATGGCAAGAAATAAGAGGTAATCAAAAAATAAAAATAATTCCTGTACTAGCTTTTTATAAAAGTGGAGTTGTTGATAGTGAAGCAGGTAAAGGTAAAAATGAATGGCAAGAAAATGATAATATTTTAAAAAAACAGGTTGAAATAATTCGAAATAATGATTTATCAGGTTATGCTCTTTTTCGCTATGATTTTATGTATGATAAAAAGTATCAAAATAATCTTAGTGTTAAGGAATTAGAAAATTTAAAAAAAATTAATTAAATTTATGGTGAAAAAAAAGTATTTATGATATTATAATATTGGTGATAGTAAATGTTTGATAATCTTACGAAAGAAATTATTTTTTTATCGGTGGTTCCAGTTGCTGTAATTTTATTGGCTGATCTTATAGCATTTATCTTTTTAAGAAGCAAAGAAAATCAGAAATTTCGTTTTAATTATTTTATTAAGATATCTATTATTTTAGCAATTAGTTTTGTTTTACCGCTTATTATTGGATATACCTTGTGGGTAATAGTAAGTTTTTCTGCCAAAAAAATATTATATGATAATATCATGTATATTGCTTTGTTGATTTTCTTATCATTATGTTTGTTTGTATTATTAATCTGGATTTATTTAAAATCTATTAAATATATGAATAGTCATAATGAATTAGAAGTAGAAGAAGAGAATGTTCAAGAAGAAAAAGAAGAAAAATAAAAGAATTGTTTATTTTGTTTAACATAAACAATTCTTTTTTTATTTAATAAATTTCTTTTTTAATTTTTTCAATATTATCGTTCATAATGTCAATATAAGTTGTTTTGTTATCTCTTTCTTTATCGGTAATACTTTTAACATCCCGGAATTCTAATAAAGATAGTTTTTTATCATCAACAAGATTTTGTATTTCATTATCGATTGTACTATTTTCAATTGTGTAGAAATATTCTATTTTTTCATTTTCAATATCTTCTTTTAAAAGGGCAAGATTCTTTTCATATAATTCTAAGTCTTTGTTTACAACAATTACTTTTAAACCATATTTTTCTAAAAACAATAAAGATTTGCTATTTGAATAAATAGTTTTTTTCTTGGCATTTTCAATGGTTGTTTTATAATTGGCATCAACTTCTGAAAGTAACATTTTTAATTCATTATATTTTTCATCTATTTCAACAATAATATAATTATTATCAATATATTCATCTAAACCATTACGTATATTTTGCGCAATCATTAATAAATTTGAAGGATTAAGCCATAATTCACTGACATCCATTTTATGTTCCATTCCAAAAGTTGCATCAATTAACTTAAGATTTTTATTACGATTAATTAGTTCAACAGCAATATCTGAATCTCTTGCTCCCATATAGATAAATAAATCTTTTTTACTATTATCTTTATATTGTTTTTCAGTTAAAGAATAAGTATCAGTATTTGTATCATCAGGATAAATAGAACTAACAATAGAACTATTCCCATATAAATAGGTTGTGACATATTCTAATGGATAAATTGTTGTTATAATGTTAATGTTTTCCATATTATCACGTTTAAAAAAAGTACATCCTGTTAATGTTAGAGCAAGCATAATTATTGTTAAATATTTTATTTTTTTCATTTTTTCTCCTTTTTTGGTGGCAAATCAATTCCTCCTTTACTAAAAGGATTGCACCTTATTATTCTTTTGATGGTTAGAAAACTTCCTTTAATTGTGCCAAAATCATTTAAAACCATAATAGCATAATTAGAACAGGTTGGAAAATATTTGCATTTACTATGACTACTTATTGGGGTTTTTTGATATAGTTTAATTAAATGAATTAATAATTTTCTCATAGCCCACCTAGAATCATTTTACTATTTTTTTTTGTTTTCGACAAGTTTAATTGTACTTTTTCTTTAATATTTGTTATACTATGATTATATAGAGGTCAATATGGATGATTTTTTAAAGAAATATGGTATTATTCCTAATAATAGAAGTATTTATGATGTGGCAATTAGTCATTCTTCTTATGCTAATGAACATAAAGATAGAAAAAATTATGAAAGATTAGAATTTCTAGGGGATGCTGTTTTAGAACTTGTTGTAAGTGAGTATTTATATAAAAATTATGAACAAAACGAAGGAGATATGACAAAGTGGCGAGCTAATTATGTTTGTGAAAATGCTAACTATGAGTATATGCAAAAAATAGGTTTATATAAATATATTAGAGTTGGACATGGTGAAATTGGGAATATTCAAAAGGCTATTGTGGCAGATATCTTTGAAGCTTTTATTGGAGCAATATATTTAGATCAAGGAATAGATACTGCTAGAAAGTTTATTTTAGATATTGTTACTCCTTATATTCTTGATAAAACATATTTTTTAAATGATTATAAGTCTATTTTACAAGAAGCTATGCAGACGGATAAAAGAAGTTTTGTTTATGATTTAATTGATGAAAAAGGTCCTAGTCATAATAAAACCTTTACGGTAGTCGTTAGAATAGAAGATGTTATTTACGGAAAGGGGATAGCTGGTAGTAAAAAAGAAGCTTGTCAAAAAGCGGCTAAGGCTACTTTAGAAATGCTAGCTAAAAAATAATTTATGAATAAAAAAGGGTTTACTTTAACGGAACTTTTAGCAGTCATTGCAATTATTGGAATTTTATCACTTATTGCTATTCCTAATATTGTTGATATTATGGATAATATTAAAAGAGATAATATGTTAGATGATGCCAAAAAAATAATATCTTTAGCTAAACTTGAAGTAAATGCAAATTATAGTATTAGACAAGAAAATAGTCATGATTTTTCTTTATCGACATTGCTAGAAAATAGTAGTGATATAAAAAATGATCCCGATGGGGGAACTTATCAAAGTGATTCGTATGTTAGATATTCTAAAAATGATGGTAATGTTACATATTGTATTTATTTAGAGGGTAGTAAAAGAACAATAGGAACAATAGATAATTGTGTTTATGAAAGTGATTTATACTCCAAAAATGTTGTTAAGTCTAAATGAGATGTAAAGTAATCTAAATATTAAAAAATATATTGACTTTAAAGAAAAAAGTATGATAGACTAAAATTGTAAAAGTAAAGGAGAGAAAAATGAAAATTTTAAAAAATAAAAAAGGATTTACACTTGTTGAATTATTAGCAGTAATTGTTATTTTAGCTTTAATCATGAGTATTGCAATTATCAGTATGAATGGTATTATGGATAGTGCTAAATATAGTACTTTTAAAGAAACAGGTTTACAAATTATTAATGGGGTAAGAGATCAATTAATTCTTGCCAATGAATTAAATGGAGATACGTCTTTTACTGGAGCTGGTCAAACATATTATTTTGAAAGTAAAATTGTTGAAAAAGGTGGTAAATCTTCGCCATTAGGAGGAGAGATTCAATATTTAAGTGAAACAGCAGGTTATACTAAAATTGGAATGATGGGAATCTATCGTTCTGAAAATCCTACGGCAACATGTAGTCCTTCAGGTAAATCATTCGTTCGTGTAAAACGTGATGCTGGTAAGAGTAACTTTGAATATAGTATTTGCCTTACTGCTGGTGCTGATCATTATTATTTAGATGGTACTGAAGCTGAGTTATTAAATAGTAATAATACGGATGTTGTTAAACTAGATACAAGTACTACAAATAATGGATAGAAG
>CAMNBS010000026.1 GCA_946533175.1 uncultured Clostridia bacterium | reverse complement strand
GAGAAATATGAAAGAAATTATTCTAAATCATCCAATGATTAAACATAAGATTTCTATTTTAAGAAATGAAAAAACTGGCACGAAAGAATTTCGCGAATTAATTAGTGAAATAGCGATGTTACTATGTTATGAAGCCTTATCTGATGCTAAAACGAAAGAAGTTAAAATCAAAACACCTATTACGGAAACAACAGGAAAACAAGTTGATGAAAATCATTATGCTTTTGTACCAATTTTACGTGCGGGTATGGGAATGGTTGATGGTGTTCTTCGTCTTATGCCAAATGCTAAAATAGGTCATATTGGTTTATATCGTAATGAGGAAACTCTTGAACCAGTTAAATATTACTGCAAGTTACCAATTAACATTGAAGATAAAGAAGTTATATTGCTTGACCCAATGCTTGCTACCGGAGGTAGTGGTTCGGCTGCTATTACAATGTTAAAAAAAGATGGCGTTAAAAAAATTAAATTCTTATGTATTATTGCTGCTCCATGTGGCATTGAAAAAATAAAAAAAGATCATCCAGATGTACAAGTATATTGTGCTCAACTTGATGATAAATTAAATGATATTGGATATATTGTCCCAGGATTAGGTGATGCCGGGGATCGTATATATGGAACAAAATAAAGAAAGGAAAAGAAAATGAAAAAATTATTTAAGGAATTTGGTGATTTCATCAAACGTGGAAATGTTATTGATTTAGCTGTTGCTGTGGTTATTGGTGGGGCATTTTCAAGTATTGTAACTAGTCTTGTTAATGACGTTATTATGCCAGTAATCTCACTTGCAACTGGAGGAATTGATTTTACAAATCTATTTGTTTCTCTTAATGGTGAACATTATGCTACTTTAGCTGAAGCCCAAACAGCTGGAGCATCAGTTCTTGCTTATGGATCATTTATTCAAGCTATTATTAACTTCTTAATTATTGCTTTCGTTATTTTCATGGTTGTTAAAGCTATGAATAAAGTAATGAGTTTGAAAAAGAAGAAAGAAGAAAAAGAACAAGAAGCTGCTCCAAAAAGTGATGAAGTTGTTCTTCTTGAAGAAATTCGTGATTTATTAAAGAAAAATAAGTAAAAAAGAAAAGGCTTCAATTTAGAAGTCTTTTTACATAAAGATTAATCCTGCAACCATAGATAAAACCATGATAGCTAAAAGGCATATCGCAAAAATTTTTGGTCCATTAATTTTTCTTTTTTTCTTATTTTGTTTACTCATATTCACCTCAATAATGACATTATATTATATATTATTAAAAATTGCAAATATTTAGTTTGACAAAATGATTATTTATTAGTATTATATAGATAAATAAGTGATGAAAAAGAGGAGTATAATATTTTTAATTTGTAGAAAGTAATTGGTTGATGAAAAATTACATTGAAAATATTAGAAGAAACTTTGGAGCTTAAACGTGCGATGCGTTAAATCAAAAAGATAGTAGTACTCTATTAAGTAGGATGGTACCGCGATATTTCGCTCCTATATGATAGAGTATTTTTAATTAAGGAGGATGAAATGACACAAGAAGATTTAGCAGAAATAATGTTTCCTGATGTATCAGAAACAATTTCGGATATTGAAAAGAAGTATCCTAAGAGAAATTTAGATGAGGGGTGTGAAGTAACCAGATTTGCCCCAAGTCCAACAGGATTTGTTCACATGGGTAGTTTATTATCAGCTTTTGAAGATTTTAAAGCTGCTAAAGATACTAATGGTATTTTTTATTTAAGAATTGAAGATACTGATAGTGAAAGAACAGTCGAAAATGGTATTGAAGGTATTATTCGTGATTTAGCAAATTTTGATATTGTTCCTGATGAAGGAATGATTAGTGAAAAGGAAAGTATTGGTGCATATGGACCATATATTCAAAGTCAAAGAAAGAATATATATCATGTTTATGCCAAAGATTTAGTAAGACGAGGACTTGCTTATCCATGTTTTTGTTCAAAAGAAGATTTAGATGAAACAAGGACTATTCAAGAACTTAATAAAGAGCGTATTGGCTATTATGGAAGTTATGCTAAATGTCGTTGTTTAACCTGTAAAGAGGCTATTGATAAAATTAAAAATGGTGAAAAGTATGTTGTTCGTCTTAAATCTCCAGGTAATTTCAATAATAAAATTATTTTAGATGATCGCGTACGTGGTAAAATTGAATTTCCTGAAAATGATCAAGATATTGTTATTATAAAGTCAACTGATCAATTGCCAACATATCATTTTGCTCATGCAGTGGATGATCATTTGATGCAAACAACAACAGTTATGCGTGGAGAAGAATGGATTCCAAGTTATCCGATTCATCATCAATTATTTGAAGTATTAGGTTTTAAGGAACCTCGTTATGCTCATCTTGGTCTTGTTATGAAAATAGATGAAAATGGAGTACGTCGCAAATTATCTAAAAGGAAAGATCCAGAGGCATCAGTTAATTTTTATCATGAAAAAGGAATTCCGATGGAAGCAACAAAATTATATTTAATGACAATCGCTAATTCTAATTTTGAAGAATGGTTTTTAAATAATCAACATGGTAAATTATCCGATTTTAAAATGGATTTCAGTAAAATGAGTGAAAGTGGAACTCTTTTTGATGTCGAAAAACTATATAACATTACCAAAAATTATATTAGTCGTATGACTAGTGAAGAATTATATGATGCAGCTCTTCCTTGGATGAAAGAATATGATTGTGAACTATATGAATTAATGCTAAAATATGAAGATTATACTAAGAAGATATTTTCGATTGAAAGATATCAGGATAAACCTAGAAAAGATTATTCTTGCTTTAAGGATATAAGAAATGGTATATGGTATATGTATGATGAATTGTATACTAATTTAAATTATGAATTTCAAAATATTACTGATAAACAAGAAATAGAAAAAATATTAACTCTTTATTTTGATAAATATTATGATATTAATGATGATAAAGAAACCTGGTTTAATAAAATGAAAATGATGTGTGATGAATTAGGATATGCTTCAAATATGAAAGATTATAAGAAGAATAAAGAAAACTATAAGGGAAGTGTAGCGGATATTTCAACGGTAATAAGAGTTAGTATGACAACAAAGAGTATTACTCCAGATTTATATGAAATATTAAAATTATTAGGAAAAGAAAGGATACAAAAAAGAATTAGTCGATTTAAAGAAAATTAATTCTTTTTTTTACAATGATTTATGATAACAGATAATGAACATATTATAGAATTATTTAGTGGTTTTACTGATGAAGAATTAATTAAATTATATGAAGAAGAATCTTTAAAATATGAAAAAATAGTTAAATCAAGTGCTATTGCTCGAGAAATATTAAGTGAATATGATTTATTTTATTATGATATTTATGCTGATACAAAAAAGTATTATTTACTTCTTGAAAAATATTTAATATTAAGAAAAATAAAAACAGTTAAAAGAGAAAGTAAAATATCTTTAGATGACATTTTATTACGTATTAATGAAAATAGATTGCAACAAATATCGCTTGTAGATAAATATTTAGATACATATGATGAAATGATAGATAATTACTTTGAAGATGAAAAAATTGGCCCTGTTAAACATCAAATAATCGAGGGAATTCATCGATTATATAATAAAATCATTTTAGGGGTAAAAGAAAAATATCAACATAGAAAAAAACTTAGAAAAAGGCGATAATTATGGAATATCCAAAGTTTCTTCAAAGGAAAAATGTAATAGGTATTACGGCTTTATCAAGTGGAGCAGGAAATACAATAAAAGAAGTAAAGCTAAGTCTTAATCATTTAAAAGAAAAGTATCGTTTAATAATTACTCCAAATGTTTATGGCGAAGAAATTGTTAGTAGTTCTAAAGAAGAAAGAATAAAAGAATTAAATGAGCTATTGCAAGAAGATATTAATATGCTAATAAATATTCGTGGGGGAGATTTCTTATATGAAGTATTAGATGATATTAATTATCTAGAAATAAAAAAGAAAAAACTTTTAGTAATGGGATATTCTGATATTACTCCATTATTATATATTTTAACGACCAAATATGATTTAGCAACTGTTTATGGCTTAAATGGTAAAAGTTTTGATAGTGAAATATTAGAAGATTATCAATTAAATAATTTAAAAATTTTAGAAGGAAATTTGATTGTTCAAAAATCATTTCTTAAAGGAAAGACTCAATCAATAAATGGTAATTTTACATCAAAAGGTCTTTTAATTGGGGGATGTTTAGATATCTTAAGATTTTTATTTGGAACGGATTACGATTATACCAAGAATTTTTTGGAAAAATATCAAAAATATGGAATTATATGGTACTTTGATATTTTTTCAATGGGTAGTGTTGATGTCTATTTAACCATGTTACAAATGCAAAAAATGGGTTATTTTAAATATAGTAATACTATTTTATTTGGTAGTGTTTTATTTCCTAAAGTAGAATGTAATATGGAATATTATGAGGGTATAAAAAAAGTATTTAAAGATAAAAATATTATTTATAATGCTGATATTGGTCATGTTAAACCTGTTTTTACCTTAATAAATGGATCTTTGGGAGAAATATCTTATCAAAATAATAAATTAACCCTTAAAATGGAGCTTTTAGATGAAAATAATGGTTAGTGCTTGTTTAATTGGTGATAATACTAAGTATAATGGAAAAAATAATCAAAATAAGCGTTTAATAACTTTTTTAAAAGATTATGAAATTATTTCAGTATGTCCTGAGGTTATGGGTGGTCTTACTATTCCAAGAAATCCTTCAGAAATTAAAGAGGAGAAAGTTATTAATAATCTTGGATGTGATGTAACAGAGAATTTTAATAAAGGAGCTTTAAAAACGTTAGAGTTAGCTTTACAACATGAAATTAAAGTTGCCATTTTAAAAGATGGTAGTCCATCTTGTGGAAGTAAAATGATTTACGATGGAACCTTTACTAATAATAAAATTATGGGAATGGGCATTACCGCTAAATTATTAGAAAAAAATGGAATAAAAGTTTTGAATGAAAATAATTATCAAGAATATTTTATAAAATAATGTATAGTGTACTTTTAATTTTTAATGGTTTTTGATAAAATGAAAATAAGGAGTAGGAAAATGAAAACGGATATTGAAATAAGTCGTGAATCAAAAAAACAAAATATTAAATTAATAGGGAAAAAATTAGGAATTAGTAGTCGTTATTTAGAATGTTATGGTAATGATAAAGCGAAGATAAATTTAAAATTATTTAAAAAGGTTAAAGATCGTCCTAATGGTAAATTAGTATTAGTTACGAGTACTAATCCAACACCATTTGGAGAAGGTAAAACAACCATGAGTATAGGTATTAATGATGCGATGAATCGTCTTGGAAAAAAATCTTTAGTTGTTCTTCGTGAGCCATCTCTTGGACCAGTTTTTGGAATCAAAGGAGGAGCTACGGGTGGGGGATATTCTCAAGTTGTTCCTATGGAAGATATTAACTTACATTTTACTGGTGATTTACATGCTATTGAAACATGTAATAATTTGCTTTGTGCTATTATTGATAATCATATTTATCAAGGTAATACTTTAAACTTGGATCCAGAACGTCTTACTTTTCAGAGATGTGTTGATTTAAATGATCGAGCTCTTCGTAATGTAACTGTTAAATATGATAATAAAGGATTAGAACGTGATGATAAATATAATATTACTGTTGCTAGTGAAATTATGGCAATATTATGCTTATCAAGAGATATTACAGATTTAAAAAAACGTTTAGGAAATATTTTGATTGGTTATACTAAAAGAGGACGAATGGTTTTTGCTAAAGAATTACATTGTGTTGATGCCTTGGCTCTTCTTTTAAAAGATGCTATAAAACCTAATTTGGTTCAGACATTAGAGAATAATCCAGCGATTATTCATGGTGGTCCTTTTGCTAATATTGCTCATGGTTGCAATAGTGTTATTGCGACAACACTAGGACTTAAACTTGCTGATTATGTTATTACAGAAGCTGGATTTGGTGCTGATTTAGGAGCAGAGAAGTTTTTGGATATTAAGTGTCCAATGGCTAATTTAAAACCTAATGCTATTGTTATTAATGCTACTATTCGTAGTATGAAATATAATGGTGGTGTTTCCAAAGAAGAAATGAATAAAGAAAATATTTCAGCGATTAAGATTGGTATTGAAAACTTGCATACCCATATTTTAAATATGCAAAAATATACGAAAAATATTTTGATTTGTTTAAATAAATTTATTTTTGATACTGATAAAGAAATTGCTTTTGTAAAAAAATATTGTGAAGATTTAGGGTGTGAATTTGCTATTAGTACCAGCTTTGCTGATGGGGGAAGTGGAGCTTTAGATCTTGCTTCAAAATTAATTAAAATATGTGAACGAAAAGTTGATTATCAAAAATTATATGATTATAATTTAGGAATATATGAAAAAATAGATAAAATTTGTCATGAAATATATCATGCTAAAAAAGTAGTTATTACTGATCGAGCTAAAAATAAAATTGATGATTTTGTTAAAAATGGCTTTTCTAATCTACCTATTTGTGTTGCTAAAACACAGTATTCATTAACTGATGATGCTAAAGTTTTAGGAGCTCCTAAAGATTTTACTATGCGTGTTACAGATGTAAGGTTATCAAGTGGAGCTGGCTTTATTGTTATTTTAATGGGTAAAATAATGACTATGCCAGGTTTATCTAAAGAACCAGCTTATTTAAAAATGAAGTTTCATAGTAATGGACAAATTGATGGTCTTTACTAAAGTAAATAAAATATTAGGATGATTATTCTAATATTTTTTATTATATAAGAAACATACTTATTAAAGATATGGTATATTTTTTCTTGCCAAAAAAAAATATTCGTGATATTATTATCTTTGTTAAAAATCTTTTAGAGAACTGTTAAAAATTTATTTGTCATTTTCTTAATTGAGATATTTTATTTAAAATAATTTTTAATAATTATGTTTTTTATGTGAAAGAAAGAAGGAGTGTTATGAGTAAAATAAAGATATTTGCTTTAGGTGGATTAAATGAAGATGGAAAGAATATGTATGTTGTCAGTGTTAATGATGATATTTTTGTTTTTGATGCTGGACTTAAATATCCTAGGGATAGGATGTTAGGAATTGATTATATTATTCCTAGTTTTGACTATTTAAAGAAAAACTTAAAAAAAATTAAAGGTATTTTTATTAGTCATGGTCATGAAAGTAATATGGGGGCTTTATCAGATATATTAGTTGAACTTCCGGATATTCCAATATATGCATCGAAGTTTACTTCCGAAATTATTAAAATGCAGTTAAAGGAAGATAATATTGTAAAATATCATTTAATAGAGATTGACCCTCATGTACGAATTAACTTTGGGGAAAATAGTATTTACCCTATAAGTGTTAGTCATTCTATTCCTGATAGTTTTTGTTATGTTTTAAATACAAAAGATGGGGCAATTGTTTATACTGGTGATTTTATTTTTGATCCAGGGATGACTGGTCATTATCATATGGATATTGGTAAATTAGCTTATGTAGGAAAACAAGGTGTATTATGTTTATTAAGTGAAAGTTTGTATGCTAATAAACGTGGTTATACTAGTCCTAATCATCGTGTAAATCATTTTATAAGAGAACAATTAAATACTTATCCTGATCGAATAATTATGAGTGTTTTACCAGCCCATATTTTCCGTTTGCAAGAAATCTTTGATGAAGTTACAAGTACAAATCGAAAAATTGTTATTATGGGTAAATCTTTGCAAGATCTTATTAATATGTGTCTTTTGAAAGGTTATTTAAAAATTCATCCAAATAAAATAGGGGATTTATCGAACTTAAATGATAAGGGAGTTATTGTTTTAATAAGTGATGGAAAAGAAAAACCATATAATAATATTGAAAAAATACTTCGTGGAAATGATAAATATATTAAGTTATGTCCTACCGATACTATTTTTATTACCGAGCCAATGTATTTAGGAATTGAAAAAAGAATGGTTTGGATTATGGATGAAATAGCAAAGCTAAATATTAATGTTATTAGTTTATCAAGTAAAAATCATCTTCTAGAACATCCATCAAGAGAAGATTTAATGTTAATGATTAATTTAATGAATCCTAAGTATTATTTTCCAATTAAAGGGGAATATAAGGAACAATATAAAAATGCAGAAATTGCTACAAAATGTGGTATAAAAAAGGAGAATATTCTTTTAAAACAAAATGGTGATGTAATAACTATTAATAATCAGGAACTTCAAAATAATTTAGAGCATGTGGAAGTTGATGAAATATTAATCGATGGTAAAAGTTCTGATGATATAGGGGAATTAGTTCTAAAAGATAGAGAAATGCTAGCGGAAAATGGAATAGTTATTATTAGTGCAACTTTGGATAAGACCACAAAAGAAATAATTACTGGACCACAAGTTGTTACTAGAGGTTTTATCTATGTTAAAGATAATATGGATATTGTTAAAGAAAGTGAAATAATTTCTCGAGAAGTAATTAATAATACCAAAAGAGAAGGAATGGCTGTTGATTATAATTTAATTAAACAAGAAATTCGCGAAAAACTTGGTAAATACTTTTATCGTGAAACAGAATGTAAACCAATCATTATTACGGTTATTCAAGAAATTTAAAGATGAATGTAAAAAGGGACTAGTAATTAGTCTCTTTTCTGTTGTATAATAATTAAAGGTGATGTTATGCAAAATTATGTTTTTCATTTATCCTTTCTTATAGATGAAATGGGATATAATCGAATTGATTTAGTAAGTTTTTTTTCGTTAGAAGATTTAGATAATTATATTATTGATCACTTTAAGAGTCATCAAGATGTTCGAAAAAAATATATGCAAGATATTAGTGAATTTTGTCTTGTGAATCGTGAATTTATTCAAAGAGAAAACAAAAAGAATAAAAGAAATTGGACGGGGTCAATTGTTATTATTGCGGAAGAGAGAGATATGGATGATCAAATTCTTGATATTCATAAAATTGCAGTAAGATATCAAGCTGGTAAAAGGTCTATAACCCCTTTAGGATGTGCTCGCAAAATAAAAAAATGTTTGTTGGACGATAATATATTAACTGAAATAAGAAAAAGAAAATCTTTTTTATTTTCCCAAAACGAGTTGAATTTATTTCGTAGAAATGATAAAAGAGGGGATGATTATTTTAAAAAAATAGCGATTGATTATTTTATTCATCGAACATATGATAATGAAGAATTATTGTATTTTACTTATCGAGTTCTTGAAAATATCTGTCAGTTATCAGATTATTCTCTTACAACATCTAAAATGATTGAAGATACGGGAGGAAGTTTTTTTCGCCCAGAAAGTGAGAGCAGCGATATTTATTTTAGTCAGTTAGTAGAAGATGAAGACTATGAACGATTATTTGAAGCATATGATTTAGATGAAATAGTGACAAAATCAAATATAATTAGAAAGAAGAGGTAGGTATGTATAAAATAATGGATGGAAATGAAGCATGTAGTTATGTTTCATATAATTTTACAGAAGTGGCTGGAATATATCCAATTACTCCAGCTAGTCCAATGGCAGAGAATACAGATAAAGATGCTAGTAATAATCGCTTGAATTATTTTGGTTCACCAGTAAAAGTATTAGAAATGCAAAGTGAAGCTGGCGCAGCAGGAATGGTTCATGGTAGTTTATTATCTGGAGCTTTAACCACAACTTATACGGCATCACAAGGATTACTTTTAATGATTCCTAATATGTATAAAATAGCAGGTGAAGGACTTCCACTGGTTATTAATGTGGCTTGTCGTACGGTTGCAACACATGCATTATCAATTATGGGAGATCATTCAGATATGTATGCTGCTCGTAGTACCGGTTTTGCTATTTTAATGAATTCTAGTGTTCAAGATATTATGGATTTAACAAGTGTTGCTCATTTATCAGCGATTAAAGGTCGCGTTCCTTTTATGAATTGTTTTGACGGTTTTAGAACAAGTCATGAACTTGATAAAGTTGAAGTAATTGATACAGATAAAGTAAAAAAATTAATTGATGATAAAGCTTTGAATAATTTTCGTAATTATGGCATTAATCTAGATAATCCCCATACTTTTGGTACTAGTCAAATGGATGATGTTTATTTTCAAAATATGGAAGCTCGTAATGAATACTATGATAAACTTCCAGATTTAGTTAATGATTATATGCAAGAAATTAATAAAATAACAGGAAGAGATTATCAACCTTTTAATTATTATGGTAGTAAAAAAGCTCAATATGTTATTGTAGCTATGGGTAGTGTTTGTGAGACAATTAAAGAAACAATTGATTATTTAATTCAAGAAGAGAATTTAAATATTGGTTTAGTTGAAGTACATTTATATCGACCTTTTTCTATGGATTATTTATTAAAAGTTTTACCTTCAACTGTTCGTGAAATTGCTGTTTTAGATCGTACCAAAGAACCTGGTGCTAATGCTCCACTTTACCTTGATGTTGTAAGTGCAATTCAAGAGAAAAAATTAGATATCAATGTTTATGGTGGAAGGTATGGATTATCTAGCAAAGATACAACACCAGCGGATATTAAGAGTGTTTATGATTTTTTAATGGGGGATGTGAAATGGAACAATTTTACTATTTCCATTGTTGATGATGTAACAAATCTTTCTCTTCCTAAAAGTGATTTTGTTATTCCAAGTAAAAATTATGAAATGGTTATTATGGGATATGGTTCAGATGGTATGGTTTCTGCTTCTAAAGATATTATGAAAATTACTGGAACAGGAAGTGATGCTTATGTTCAGGGTTATTTTGAATATGATTCTAAAAAATCTGGTGGGGTAACCAAAAGTCATTTGCGTTTTGGTAAAGATATTATAAGAGGGGCTTATTATGTAACTAATCCTAATACGATTATTTTAACTAAAGAAAGTTATTTAGGAAAATACGATATATTAAGTGGTATTAAAAGAGATGGAATATTTTTTCTTAATACGACTAAATCCAAAAAAGAAGTATTAGATATTTTAAGTAATCGTGAAAAAAATATTTTAAAGAGTCGTAATATTAGTTTCTATATTATTGATGCTAATTCTATTGCTAATGAAGTTGGTCTTAATAATAAGATTAGTTCTATTATGGAAATATGTATTTTTAAAATCTGTAAAATAATTGATTTTGATTATGCTAAAGAAGAAATAAAGAAAAGTTTAACAAAGAAATTTCAAAACAAAGGTGGAAATGTTTTAGAAAAGAATTTGGTAGCGATTAGTAAATGTCTTGATAGTATTACTAAAGTTGAAATTGGCAATACTTTATTTGATGAAGAAAAAGAAAATGATTTGTCAATGTATGAAGTAATTAATAAACGTTTGGGGTATGACTTACCTGTTAGTGCTTTTAAGGATATAGCTTTTGGAAAATGTGAACCAGCTTTAGCTAGTAAAGAAAAACGTTTTTCTAGTCCCATTGCTCCTTTTTGTAATAAAGAAAATTGTATTATGTGCAATATGTGTTCTTTTGTCTGCCCTCATGCAGTAATTAGACCATATTTATTAACGGAAGAAGAGTACAATAATGCTCCAGATGTTGTTAAAGAATCATGTCAAGATGCTAATATCAAGGGCGAAAATTATAAATTTATTATTGCTAGTAGCATTCCAGATTGTACGGGATGTGGATTATGTGAAAAAGTATGTCCTGGTAAGAAGGGAAAGAAAGCTATATCAATGACGGATGTTGTATCATTAAAACAAAATGGTTATATGGATGCATTGAATTATTTAGAGAATGAGGTAACTGAGAAACATCCATTATCTTTGAATAGCATAAAAGGTAGTCAATTTGTAGAACCAAAATTTAAGTTTCCTGGAGCTTGTGCTGGATGTGGTGAAACACCATATTTGAAATTAATGAGTCAATTATTTGGAGATAGTCTGGTGGTAGCTAATGCGACAGGTTGTTCATCAATTTATTCTGCATCATTTCCATCAACAACTTATTCTTCTCCTTGGGCCAATAGCTTATTTGAGGATAATGCAGAATTTGGTTTAGGAATGTATACTGCTGATGAAACTATTAAAAACCGTATAAAAGAAATTTTAAAAAAGAAATTAGTTGATGCTACTGATGAAGAAATAGATCTTTTTGAAAAATATTGTGCGGATACTAATGAAGAAAATAGTGAGGCATTATATCAATATGTAATTGAAAATCATTCTAGTGAATTATATGATTTACGTAATTTTATAAAAAAGAAAACCATCTTTATTGTTGGTGGTGATGGTTGGGCATATGACATTGGTTTTTCAGGTATTGATCATGTTTTAGCAAGTGGAGCTGATGTTAATATCTTAGTTCTTGATACAGAAGTATATAGTAATACTGGTGGACAAGCTTCTAAATCTACGCAAATTGGTGGTATTGCTAAATTTGCTGCTTCAGGTAAACGAGTTAATAAAAAAGACCTAACAAAAATTGCTCTTACCTATCCAAATGTATATGTAGCTACAGTTAGTTTAGGGGCAAATATGAATGGGGTAATTAAAGCCATGACAGAAGCTGTTAATTATCATGGCCCAAGTATTATTATTGCTTATGCTCCTTGCATTGCTCATGGAATTATTAAGGGAATGAGCAGTAGTGTTGAAGAAGAAAAATTGGCAACTGAATCTGGATATTTTCCATTATTTAGATATAATCCGGAAACAAAAAAATTTATAACTGATTCTAAAGCTGATTTTACGAAATATTATGAATTTATTAGTGGTGAAGATCGCTATCGAAGTCTTAAACAGCTTAATCCTGATATGTATAATGAATTATTGGAAGAGAATAAGAAGAATGCGATGGAAAGATACAATTTCTTTCAAAAACAAGAAGAAAATACTAAAGAATAATAGAAAA
>CAMNBS010000025.1 GCA_946533175.1 uncultured Clostridia bacterium | reverse complement strand
TATGTTATAATGATAGAGAATAGGGTGTGTGTATATGAATAGGCGTGGTCAGGCATTAATTGAGTTTGTTCTTATTTTACCATTATTACTATTTATTGTCTTAGGTTTTATTGATTTTGGAAAAATAATTTTATCTAAAACTCATTTGGAAAATGTTTTAAGTGAAATAGTTTTATTAGATGAAAAAGATATTGATAATTACTTAGAAAAAGAAAATGATGATATCCGTTATCAAATAAAATATGATAAATATAAAAAAATTATATTAGAAACAAAGGTTGATTTGATAACACCAGGAATTAAAAATATTTTAAAAAATCCTTATGTTATACAAGTGGAAAGAAGTATTGTTTATGAATAATAAGGGGCAATCTTTAGTTACTTTTGTTCTTCTTTTACCAATAATTGTTTTATTTTTATTGTTCTTTATTGGTAGTGCTATGAGTTATATGGAAAAAGCTCAATTAGAAGGTATTATTTATGATACTATTAATGTGGTAGTTGAACAAGATATTCGGGATGAAAATAAAATTGAAGAGGTTATTCATGAAAATGATTCCTCTATAATCCTTGAGATAAGTATTGTTAATGATGAAATAAAAATTACTGGTAGTAAATCAACCGGTATAATGAAAAATAATTCTCAATTAAAAGTTAGATATTGTGCTAATTATCAAAGTAAAAAAATAAAAAAAGAATGTTAGGGTGACGAAAATGCAAAAGAAAGGAAAAATTATTGCTGTTGCATCTGGTAAAGGTGGCGTTGGTAAAACGGTGTTGGCAACTAATTTATTAGGTGTTTATAGTTCTTTAGAGAAAAAGGCTTTATTAATAGATATGGATTTATCTTGTGGTGGAGTTAGTGTTATGTTAAATCTTCCTAAAGGTAAAACAATCTATAATTTATCAGATGATATATTAAATAATCGTTTTAAAGATAGTGATAATTATGTATATCATTACAATGACTTTGTTGATATATTACCATCATGTAAAGATCCAAGACAAGGTAGTAAAATTGATAGTAATATTATTAGTCAAATAATGGCTATTTATCGCAATAGTTATGATGTAATAATTGTTGATACAACTCATGTTCCTGTTTTATCAACTCTTATTAGTTTAGATTTAGCTGATCGAGTATTATTTTTAGTAACGGATAATCCACTTGATTTGCGTAATAGTTCTAATCTTTTATCAATCTTGGAAGATATTGATAAAAAGAATGTTTATGTGGTATTAAATAATTCTTATCGCAATGAAAAAAATTATTTTTCTAAGTTTGATATGCGTAGTGTTTTAAAACATAATATTGATTATATACTTCCTAATTCAATGTATATTGGTAATATTAATAAATATATTATGGATGGGGAAATTCTTGTTTTAAATAATAAACTTTCTTTTGCTAAAGATAGTGATCGGAAACTATTAATTAAAATAGCTTTAGATATGGTAGGTGAGGAAAATGAAAACAAAAAGTTTAGTGAATGAATTTGAACTAGAAGACGTAGCTAAAACACCTATTATTAGTGATTATGAAGTTTTTAGCGATAAAAAATTGCTTGATGAAATAAGAAAAAAAATTATTGAAAATATTATTGATAATAAAGGGATAAATAATAATTCATTAGGGGAATTTATTAATGATGAAATAGATATTGTTTTAAATGGAAGGGATATCACTAATTTAGAAAGAAGTCATATTTATAATATGATTGATAATGAAATAAATGGTTATGGGCCATTAAATGAATTATTGAATGATGATAATATTAGTGAAATAATGGTTAATTCTCCTAATGAAGTATATGTGGAAATTGATGGTAAGTTATTAAGAGATGAGACCGTATCTTTTATTAATCAAGAACATATATTACGTATTATTAGTAAGATGGTTCAGCCTCTTGGTAAAACGATTGATGCCTCAACTCCAATGGTTGATTCTCGTCTTCCTGATGGTTCAAGAATTAATGCAATTATTCCACCATTATCAGTTAAAGGGCCAATTCTTACTATTCGTAAATTTCGAAAGAATTTGTCTAGTATTGATGATCTTTTGCGGAATGGTACTTTAACTCGGGATATGGCTTTATTTTTGGAAAGCTGTGTTAAAGCGAAAATGAATATGATTGTCTGTGGTGGTACTGGTAGTGGTAAAACAACAGTTTTAAATATTTTATCTAGTTTTATTAGTGAAGATGAACGAATTATTACCATTGAAGATGCAGCTGAATTAAAACTTTCACAAAATCATGTTATTCCTCTTGAAACAAGAAGAGCTAATTATGATAGTGATGGGGAAGTTACAATGCGTGATTTGGTACGTAATTCTCTTCGTATGCGTCCTGATCGTATCATTGTTGGTGAAGTTCGTGGTATGGAAGCTTTTGATATGCTACAAGCTATGAATACAGGTCATGAGGGAAGTCTTACAACGTTACATGCTAATGGGCCGATTGACGCCCTTAATCGTCTTGAAACAATGGTTTTGATGGGGAATATGGAAATACCTGTTTTAGCGATCCGTGATTATATTAAAAATGCTATTGATATAGTAGTAAATGTTGAAAGGTTAACGGATGGTAGAAGAAAGATCACCTCAATTAATGAAATTGTTGGTATTAAAGATAATGAAATTGATGTTAAAGAAATATTTTCTTTTGTTCAAACAGGATTAACTTTAAATAATGAAGTTATTGGGGAATTTAAAAAAGTTTCCACAAGGCCAAAGGTATATCAAAAGATTAAAAGTCGTGGTATTGATGTAATTGATGAATTATTTCAAAGTGAAAAGAAAAAGATGAGGTAGACTTATGTCATTTTATGAAAGTATTAGATTAATTGTAAATGTTGTCCTAATATTAATTATCGTAATTATGATTATTTGGTTTGCTAGCGAAATGCGAATTCAAAAATTGAATAAGCGATTAAAAAAATATACCATTGCTAAAGATGAAAGAAGAAATAGTCTTTTTGATATTATTTATAATACTTTTAATAAATGGTGTGGTTTCTTAACAAAAATATTATATAAAAGCCCTTTTTTAAAAAAATATTCTTTACATTATGAAAAATACATTGATCGAAGTAAAAATGGTATTCATGATCCAATGGACTATATTTCAATTAAGTTTATATTGTCGATAGTAGCTTTAATTATATTAACAATAACGGATGTTATTCAAGGTAATACTTTAACATTTCTTCAAATAATTGTTGCTTTTTCTTCAGGCTTTTTTGCTCTAGATATATATATGATTACAAAAAAGAAATATGTTAAATATCGTATGGAGAATGATTTATTAAAAGCTATTACTATTATGAATAATTCTTTTAAATCAGGAAGAAGTATTATTGAAACAATAAAAATTGTTTCTGATGAAATTGATGGTCCTTTAAAAGAAGAGTTTGAAAAAATGGAAAATGATTTACAATATGGACTAGAGATTGAAGTTGTTTTTGAGCGTTTTAATAAAAGAGTTAATTTACCAACTGTAAAGTATATTACTACATCATTAACTATTTTAAATCGAACTGGCGGGAATATTGTTAATGTCTTTTCATCCATTGAGACAACAGTTTTTAATAATAAAAAATTACAAGATGAATTAAGAAATTTATCTGCAGCTAGTAAAGCTTTATCCAGGTTGTTATTAGTTATACCAATTATCTTTGTTGGAGTTATTTATATTCTTGATCCTGGATATTTTAAGCCATTATATCAAACATCGTTGGGGATAATGATTAGTATTATAATTGTAGTTATTTATGTTATATATATTATTATCGTAAATAAGATTATTAAGATAAAGGAGTATTAAGATGAACTTAGAAAGAATTAGTGAAAATATATATAGTAAATATTCCTTAGATTATGTTAGTAATAAGATGTTATTGTTAGGAGTAACTAATCGTAAAAAAACCATTGATTTTTTAAATTTACGTCTTATAACTAGTATAATTATCTTTTTTATGATAATATATTTACTTGATTGGGGTTATGTTTTAGGACCAATTATTGTTATTGCTTATTATCTGTTGTTACCTTATTTGGTAATTGATATTAAAATTAATCGAAGAAAACATAAACTAGAATATGAAGCTTTGTATTTTTTTGAGATTTTATCTTTATCGTTAGAATCGGGTAATAATTTATATAATGCTATAACTATGACTAGTGAAAGTGTTGATAGTGAATTATCAAAAGAGTTTCAATATATGATGCGAGATATTCGTTATGGAAAAAGTTTTGAAGAAGCGATTAACACAATGAAAATGCGTATTCCAAGCGATACAATCAATAATATCTTATTGAATATTCGTGAAGCGAATATGTTTGGAAATAACATTGTTGGTACTCTTAATAATCAGTTAGATTACTTAAGAGAATCTAAAATATTGGAAACTAAAGCATATATATCCAAGATACCTCTTAAAATTAGTGTAATATCAGTAATATTTTTTATACCACTTTTATTATTATTGATTTTAGGACCAGTACTTTTAAATTATTTAAGTTAGGAGAAAAATATGAGTGGACATAGTAAATGGGCAACAATTCATCGTAAAAAAGGATTAATTGATGCTGAAAGAGGAAAAATATTTCAAAAAATTGCAAAAGAAATTATGGTAGCAGCGCGAGGAACAAATGGTGATATTGAGAGTAATGCTTCCCTTAGGGCTGTTGTCGAAAAAGCAAGAAGTAATAATATGCCAAAGGATAATATTCAAAAAGCAATTGACAAAGCTATTGGAGCAGGCGGGGATGTTAATTTTGAAGCAATTCGTTATGAAGGATATGCTCCAGGTGGTGTTGCAATTATGGTTGATTGTTTAACGGATAATCGCAATCGAACTGCAATGCTTGTGCGTTCAACCTTAACTAAGCATGGGGGAAACTTAGGAACCGATGGTAGTGTAAGTTATATGTTTAAGCGTCTTGGAGTTATTGAATTAGAAAAAAAATATGATTTTGAAAAAATAATGGATATTGCTATCAGTGAAGATGCTCTTGATGTTTTAGAAGAGGATGAATTGTATCTTGTTTATACCAATCCTAATGATTTTATTAAAGTCAAAGAAGCTTTGGAAAAAGAAGGTATTAATGAGTTTTTAACTAGTGAAATTACTTATGTTGCTGATAATAAAATCGCTTTAGATGAAGAAAAAACAGAGAAAGTAATGAATTTGATTGGGGCTTTGGAAGATATTGATGATGTATCAAATGTATATCATAATTTGGAAGTGTAGTTATGTTAGGATATTGGAATAAATCGGTTTATATTACTTATTTTGGGGCTTTTTCAGCCATGATTGGTTTTTTGTTTACTTTAAAAACGGGGAATGTTGATTATAGTTTTGTAGGTATGATTGTAGCTACGGTTTGTGATATGTTTGATGGAAAAGTTGCAAGACACTTAACAAGAACTGAAAAAGAAAAAGAATTTGGTGTAGAAATTGATTCTTTAGCGGATATTGTTTGTTTTATTACTATTCCCGCGTTAACAGTTTATTTATATGGATTAACTAGCTGGTATCAAATTATATTATTAGCCTTTTATGTGGTTTGTGGGGTAATTCGTCTAGCTTATTTTAATGTTGCAATGAGTGATAAAGATAAGGCAATTGATTATTATCAGGGTTTACCGGTTCCAGTTAGTGTATTAATTTTTGGACTTGTTTGGTTATATGCGAAGGGATTTGATTTTAATCCTGAAATGATTTATACAATTTTAGTACCAGTAGTTGGACTTTTACATATATCAAAAATTAAAATTAAGAAGTTTACCAATAATTGGTTTTATATAAGTGTCTGTCTTTTAGCGCTTATTGGTATTATATTAGGATTATTTGTATTATAAAAAGTGATAATTATTTATCACTTTTTTTAATTTGTTTATAGAGTATGTCAAGCATACTTTTTTTTAGATCTTCATTACTCCCTTGCCAAATTAGTTCTAGAAATACTCCCATACCAGGAAGTGTTTCTTCGTCACCATCCTGAATACATTCTGTAATAGTATTTCGAAGAGTATTTACATCATCATCTTTAAAGTTATTAATAATATAATCTCTTATTTTCATAAAATTTCCTTTCAATAATAGTTTGACGTAAATGTCAAAAAATATGTAAAGTATTTAAAAAAAGAGGAGAAATAATTTACAATAATACAAAAAAATGGTACTATTATAGTGAAGTGTGGTACAAAGTGGGGAAAAGTGGTGATTAAAATGCTATCAGGAGAATATCGTCATAGTATTGATGACAAGAAAAGACTTATTATTCCAAGTAAAATACGTAATGCCATGGGAGGAACAATAGTTTTAACGCGTGGACTTGATGGATGTTTATTTGGATATAGTGAAAAAGATTGGAACAATATTATGGAAAAACTTAGCACTTTGCCTTTTACTAAAGCTGATGCTAGAAACTTCACTAGATTTTTAACTAGTGGTGCTACACTTTTAGAATTTGATAAACAAGGAAGAATTATTATTCCAAAATTTTTATCAGATTATGCCAATCTATTACATGATGTTGTTATAGTTGGTGTAATTGGAAGAATTGAAATATGGTCAAAAAATGCTTGGGAAGAATTTATGAATAATAATATTGAACGTTTATCAGATATATCAGAAAACTTATTCGATTCAAATTTAACATTATAGGGGGAAATATGCATTATACAGTGATGAAAGAAGAAAGTATCCTCGGTTTAAATTTGCATGAGGATGGAGTTTATGTTGATTGTACTCTAGGTTATGCTGGAGATAGCGGGGAGATTTTGAAGCGTGTTAAGAAGGGGTTCTTATTCGCCTTTGATCAAGATGATGAAGCGATTGCTTGGTCATACAACTTGCTTAAAACAATTGGAGAAAATTTTTTAATTATCAAGTCAAATTTTTTGTACATGAAAGAAGAGTTACAAAAAAGAAACATTCAGGGGGTGGATGGTATCTTATTTGATTTGGGTGTTAGTAGTCCACAGCTAGATAATGATTATCGTGGTTTTAGTTATCATAAAGATGCTTATCTTGATATGCGAATGGATAAAAATAATCCCATAAGTGCGATGGATGTTATTAATACTTATGATGAAGCTCATTTAAGAGATATTATTTTTCGTTTTGGTGAAGAAAAGTATGCGAAAAGTATTGCACGAAATATTGTTAAAGAGCGACAAAATAAAAAAATTGAAACAACCTTTGAACTAGTTGATATTATTAAAAAATCAATGCCATATAAGGAAACACTTAAATCACATCCAGCTCGTAAGACTTTTCAGGCAATACGAATTGAAGTAAATCATGAATTAGATATTTTAGAGGAATCCTTACGAAAAGCGCTTAGTATGTTAAATATTGGGGGAAGACTTGTTGTTATTACTTTTCATTCTCTTGAAGATAAAATTGTTAAAAATGTTTTTCGAGAGGTGACAAGTACTCCAAAGTTTGTTCGTGGTCTTCCTAATATTAGTGCCGAATATTTACCAGATTATGCTGTAATAAATAAAAAGGTAATTACCCCAACAAGTAAAGAACTACAAGAAAATAATCGTAGTCGTTCAGCAAAATTAAGAATTATTGAAAGAATAAAATGAGAGGAGTTAAACAAATGAGAAAGAAAGTAGTAAAAAAAGTAAAAATTTCGAAATTCGAGAAAGTGCTTTATGCTTTAGCCATCATCCTTGTATTAGCTGCTCCTGTTTCGATTGTATTTACTAAATCAGCATTATCAGAGATAAATTTCAAAGTAGAAAAAATGAAAAAAGAAGTACAAGCTCAAGAAAAAACTAATGAAAGTTTAGCAATGAAAATAAATGAATTAGCTTCTCTTGATAATATTAAAAAGGTTATTAAATCTGAAGGTTTATCATATAATAACGATAGTATCAAAAATATTGAATAAAAAGATGTCAATTAAATAAAAAAAGTCAAAGAATAAGTAATTATTCTTTTTTTTCATGATATAATTATTTTATAAGTAAAAGTAGGTGTCTATGAAAAAAATAAAAGAAAATGGTGTAAAAGTTAGTAATATATCTTTAGTCTTAGCTTTCATAATTTTTATTGTTTTAATTGTTAGAGTCAATTATTTGGCTCTTTCAAGTGAAGTAGATGGAATTAATTTACAAAAATTTGCTAAGACGCGTACAACGCGAGAAACAACATTAAGTGCAAAGCGAGGTAATATTTACGATGGAAATGGTAATATTTTAGCTCAAGATGTTTCAAGCTATACTTTAATCGCTTATTTAGATCCGAAAAGAACCATTAAAGAAAGTGATCCAAAACACGTTGTTGATAAGAAAAATACTGCTTTAGTATTATCATCTATTTTAGATATGGATTATGAAAAAATATTAGAATTATTAAATTCAACTAAAGAAAATGGGGAACCTCTATATCAAACAGAATTTGGCAGTAAAGGAAGAGGTTTAAATGAGATAACAAAAGATCGAATTTTAGAAACAAAACTTCCTGGGTTAGATTTTATTGAAACTAAAAAAAGATATTATCCTTTTGGTAATTTTGCTTCTTATTTAATTGGTTATGCTAAAGAAAACCAAGATGAAGTAATGACAGGTGAATTGGGAATTGAAAAGTATTTTAATAATGAATTAACTGGTACAGATGGACATATTATTTATCAAAAGGACCGGAATGGCTATAAAATCGCCGGTACAAAGGAAATTAAAGAAGATGCTATAGATGGTCAAAGTGTTTATTTAACAATTGATAATAATGTTGAATTTTTTGTAGAGAAAGCCCTAAGTAAAAGAAGTGATAATGATAGTCAAAGTATGACTATTGTTGTAGCGGAAGCCGAAACGGGGAAGATTCTTGCTTATGGAACTAATCCAAGTTTTGATCCCAATAAAAGAAATATTAATAATTACTTAGATCCTGTGTCTAGTATTTCTTTTGAGCCCGGTAGTACAATGAAAATATATACATATATGGCCGCTCTTGAAGCAGGTGTTTATGATGGAAAAGCTACTTATAAATCAGGTACTTTTCAAACTAAAGATAAAACGATTATTAAAGACTGGAATAATGTTGGTTGGGGGAAAATTAGTTATGATAAAGGTTTTATTTATTCTAGTAATACTGCGGTTGTTAATCTGATGGATAGATATATGGGAGCTGATACTTTAAAAGATTATTTCTTAAAAATGGGTTTTGGCTCTAAAACCGGAATTGATGTTCCAATGGAATCAAGTGGTAAAATAAACTTTAAATATGAAACCGAAATTTTTAATGCTGCTTTTGGTCAAGGAATAATGACCACACCTATTCAACATATTAAAGCTTTAACCGCAATTGCTAATAATGGTGAATTATTAAAGCCTTATGTTGTAGATAAGGTAGTAGATGAAAGTGGTAAGATAACTTATGCTAATGAAAGAACTTCTTTAGGTACAGTAGCTTCAACGGATACGATTGCTTATATTAAAAACTTAATGTGGCATACGGTAAATGATAGTGATGGAGCTGCTCATTCTTATGCTATTAAGAATTTTGATATTATTGGTAAGACTGGTACTGCCCAAATTGCCAAAACAAATGGTAGTGGATATTTAACTGGTGAATCAGATCATAATCGTAGTATAGCGGTTATTTTCCCTAAAGATAATCCTAAAATTATTATATATGGTGTTGCCACATACGCCAAGAATAATTCTGTTTTAGCTAGTGCAGTTAAAGAGATAATTACTAATATATCGAAATATTATAATATATATGAAGAAGAGGAAGTAAAGATTACTAGCAGTCAAATTGAATTAAAAAATTATCTTAATAAAGATCTTTCCAATGTTTTAGTCGATTTATCCAGTTTAGGCCTTAAAGTGATAAATGTTTCAAATGGTAAAACAGTTATTGACCAATATCCACCGGTTAATACTAAACTAATTAAAGGTGATTATGTTTATCTATTAACTAATGGTAATCAAAAGATTATGCCTAATATTACCGGATTTAGTCGAAGTGATGTTGAAAAACTTATGGCTTTATTTGACATAAAAGTAGACTTTAAGGGATTCGGATATGTTGTTAATCAAAGTATTAAGGAAGGGGAAATATTAACGGAAGAAAGTACTTTAGAAGTTACTTTAGAACAACCGTTTTAGTTATTTAATTACTTGACACAAAATTGAATAAAACAAAACTTAATGGTTGACAAAATCTTTAATAACATGTATAAGTTATTTTGAGGTGCTTATGAAATTAGTAATAGTAGAGTCTCCTGCTAAAAGCAAAACAATTGAAAAATATTTAGGTAAAGATTATAAAGTAGTATCTAGCGTGGGACATATTAGAGATTTAGCAACGACCGGTCCATATGGTCTTGGGGTGGATATTGAACATGATTTTAAACCAAATTATGTTCCAATGAGTGGTAAAAAGAAAGTTATTGCCGAATTAAAAAAATTAATTAAAGAAGCAGATATGGTTTATTTAGCTACCGACCCCGACCGTGAAGGAGAAGCAATTAGTTGGCATTTATATGATACTTTGAAAATAAAGGATCAAGATTATTTGCGTGTTTTATTTTATGAGATAACCAAAGACAAAGTACTAGAAGGTTTATCCAATCCACGGAAGATTGATTTTAATTTAGTTAAAAGTCAAGAAACAAGAAGAATACTTGATAGAATAATTGGTTTTCGTTTAAGTAAATTAATGCAGAATAAAACAGGTGGTAAAAGTGCTGGCCGTGTACAAAGTGTGGCTTTAAAGCTTGTCGTGGATAGAGAAAGAGAAATACTTGCTTTTCATCCGGAAGCATATTTTACAATAACCGCTAATTTTCCAGATAAAGAAATGAAAAGTGAGCTATATGCTTATAAAAGAAAAGATTTAGAAGTAAAAACTCAAGATGAAGCTAATCAAATTGTAAATTCTTTATCAGAAAACTTTATTGTTTCCAGCATAGAAAAGAAAAATAAAAATCGAGCTAGTAAATTTCCTTTTACAACTTCAACATTACAACAAGAAGCTTCTACAAAGTTAGGCTTTCCAGCAAAAAAGACCATGTCCATAGCCCAAAAGTTATATGAAGGTATGGATATTGGTACGGAACATACCGGTTTAATTACTTATATGCGTACAGATTCTATTCGTTTAAGTGAGGAGTTTGTTGGAGCAACATTTCATTATATTGAAGAAAGTTATGGTAAAAATTATATTGGTTATGTCAAAAAAGCTAAAAAGAATGACAATGTTCAAGATGCCCATGAAGGTATTCGTCCAACCAGTATTAGTCGTACACCTGATGTGGTTAAGAATTACTTAACACCTGATGAATATAAACTATATACTTTGATTTATTATCGTACATTAGCTAGTTTAATGGCAGATGCTAAAACTAGTGTTACAACTATTATTTTAGATAATAATGATTATAATTTTAAATCCACGGGAACCGTTATAACTTTTGATGGATATTTAAAAGTTTATGGAAAATATGAAGAAGCTAATGACACTCTTCTTCCTGATTTAAAAGAAAAAGAAGAATTAACAACTAATGATATTAAAGCTGAAGAACATTTTACTAAACCAAAAAGTCGTTATACGGAAGCTAAGTTAATCAAAGAATTAGAGGAACTTGGTATCGGAAGACCTAGTACTTATGCGACAATTATGTCAAATATTAAGGATCGTGGTTATGTTTTAGTGGTTGATAAAAAGTTTCAACCAACCGAAATTGGTTTTACCGTTACTGATAAATTACAAGAGTTTTTTAGTAATATTATTAATGTTAAATATACGGCCAATATGGAATTAGAACTTGATGAAATTGCTGAAGGAAAGTTAGACAATATTCAAGTATTACGTACCTTTTATGATGTTTTTGATGCTACATTACATGAAGCTTTTAGCAAAATGGAACGAACAAAACCTAAAGAAACAGGGGAAGCTTGTCCGCTTTGTGATAGTCCATTAGTTGTTCGTAAAGGAAAATATGGTGAGTTTGTGGCATGTTCCAATTATCCTGATTGTACTTATATAAAAAAGGAACCTAAAGAAATAAAAGAAATTATGGACTGCCCTAAATGTGATGGAAAAATAATTGAAAAGAAAACGCATAAAGGAAAAGTTTTTTATGGCTGTTCCAATTATCCAAAATGTAATGTTGCTGTTTGGGATATGCCGACTGGTGGTATTTGTCCTAAATGTCACGAATTAATGGTTAATAAAAATGGCCAGGTTAAATGTCATAGTTGTAATTATAGTGAAGAAATAGTTAACTAATATACTATTTCTTTTTTTGAAGATATTGCAATTATTACTTTTTTATGATAATATCTATTTAGATAGAAAGAGGTATATTATGGAGAATATGGATAAAATTCGTTTAGATATGGATGAATTAATAAAAAAAATTGAAAAACGTCTTCAAGAATTAGATGAAAAAAGAGAGAAGAAAGAAGTTAAAGCCCCAAAAGTTTCAATTGATGAATTAATTGAAAAAATTGAAGAGCGTCTTCAAAAAGCAAATAATGAAATTAAATATCAAGATAAGGATTTGGAGAAAACCATGGTAAATCTTGATGAAATAATTCAAAAGATTGATGAAAAAATTAAAGAATTAGAAGTGGAAGAAAAAACTAAAAAGATTTCATTGGATATTGATGCATTAAATAAGAAAATTAATGAAAAATTAGATAAGCTTAATGATGTTATGGAAGATGATTTGGAAAAAACCATTTATGACTTAAGTAAAATCTCTAAAGCAATAACTTTATCTAAAGAACAGTTGGAAAAGAAAAAAGAGAAAAAACGTAAAAAAGCGATGTACTGTGATCTTGCCCGACAAAGAGAAAGAAATAAGAAAAAAAGAAAATAATTGCTTTTTCCAATTGATAGAATTATAATATATATTAGCTATTACCAAAGAAATTAGTAAATGGTGTAAATAGGCACTTATTCTTGGAAATAAGTGCTTTTACTTTAAGGAGTCTAACTATTAAAAGTCAATAGTAAATTTA